>JAMOPP010000041.1 GCA_027064405.1 Desulfurellales bacterium | reverse complement strand
AAACTTTAAAAGCTATATTTAAGGCTTTTTTGTCCATTATGGAAACAGAAGATTTATCAGCTCCTATTTTTAATATCTCTTTTTGAGATTTATCTAAAGAATCTATATTAAGCAGTTCCGTCTTCATTGTCTTTATCTTCTTCGTTCTTTGCTTTTATTTCTAAAATTTCATCTATTTCTTTGGCATCGATAACCTCTTTTTCAAGTAGCACATTAGCCATTTTATCAAGTTTATCTCTATTGCTACTCAATATCTCTTTTGCTTCTTCATAAGACTTGTCAATTATATTTTTTATTTCTTTATCTATTATATTTGCCGTATTTTCACTGTATGTCTGTTTTAAAGCCATATCTCTGCCTAAAAACACCTCTTTATTTTCATCGGAAAATGATATGGGTCCAAGCGGACTCATTCCCCACTCACACACCATTTTTTTTGCTATTTCAGTGGCTTTTGCAATGTCATTTCCAGCTCCTGTTGTAATTTTATTGAAAACAATTTCTTCCGCAGCGCGTCCACCCATCAATATAGATATTCTATTTAAAAGATAATCTTTATCGTATGTATAACGGTCATCAACGGGAAGCTGTTGTGTAACACCAAGTGCCATACCCCTTGGTATTATGCTGACTTTATGAACAGGGTCGGAATGCGGAAGTAGTTTTGCGACAATAGTGTGTCCGGATTCATGATAAGCCGTAACCTTTTTTTCATTTTCGTTAATTATTACATTTTTTCTTTCAGGACCCATTAAAACCTTGTCTTTTGCTATATCAAATTCTTCCATTGTGACTTCTTTTTTGTCTAATTTTGCAGCAAGCAGAGTGGCTTCATTCACAAGATTAAAAAGATCAGCTCCTACAAAACCTGCAGATGATTGAGCTACAATTTTTAAATCAACATCTTCTGATAGAGGTATTTTTTGAGTATGAACCTTTAATATCTCTTCTCTGCCTTTAATGTCCGGTTTTGGCACCATAACGCGTCTGTCAAATCTTCCCGGTCTTAAAAGTGCCGGGTCAAGAACATCAGGTCTGTTTGTTGCGGCTATTATAATTATATTCGTATCGGTTTGAAAACCGTCCATCTCAACAAGAAGTTGGTTTAACGTCTGCTCTCTTTCGTCGTTTCCTCCGCCAACACCTGCTCCTCTTTGCCTTCCTACTGCATCTATTTCATCTATAAAAATTATGCATGGCGCACTTTTTTTAGCTTGATTAAATAAATCTCGAACCCTGCTTGCACCTACTCCGACGAACATTTCGACAAAATCGGAGCCGCTGATTGAAAAAAACGGTACACCCGCTTCGCCTGCCACGGCTTTTGCAAGGAGTGTTTTCCCTGTCCCCGGAGCACCTACAAGGAGAACACCTTTGGGTATCCTTGCACCAAGTTTCCGATATTTCTTTGAGTTTTTTAAGAAATCTATAATCTCGCTTAATTCATCTTTTACCTCATCAATGCCCGCAACATCGCCAAAAGTTATTTTATCTTGTTCGTTCACGAAAAGTTTTGCATTGCTTTTGCCAAACGATAGCGCTTTACCTCCGCCTTTATTCATCTGATTCATAAAGTAGAACCATATAAAAACGAAAAGAATCATCGGCGCCCAATATATTAGTATGTTATTTAAGAACGAGTTATTTTCCTTCGGTTTTATGTCAACTTTTATATTGTTTTTGACTAACATATCCGCTATTTTCTGAACATTGGGAACATAAGATTTATATTTTTTCTTACCGGATGTAACATAAACATAATTACCGTCAATCTTTGCCGAGTTTATTTGTTTGTCATTTATTATTTGAATCAGTTTGCTGTAATCCAACTTAGCATAATGGTAAGTTTTATTGTTAAACATATTAAAAAGCAGTATCATTAGGACTGCTATTATCATCCAAAGTATGGCATTTCTGTAAATCTGAGACATACGACCTCCAAAAAATTTTGTGGTGAATTTTACCAAAATAGTTTTATTAAGTCCACAAAAAATCTATTAAAAAACCAATATATTAATTAGATATTTATTATTATATTAACCAAAATTTTAATTTATAATTTTATAATTAAATTTGTTCTTTTTATGAGACAATTGAATGGTGCAAAATTTCTTATCAAGCTCTTTATCTTAAGATAAGAATTTTTTAACAACAAATAATATTAAACCGTTTTTTTAATGTGTGTGGTAAATTTTAATTGATTTATTGAATTTTTTATATACATTATTACCAATAAATTTTGTATTTGGGAGTATAGAATGAAGGCGGTAATTTGTGACGGTTTCGGTAAGGTTGATGTTTTAAAGATTGTAGATGTAGATGTTCCAAAGATTAAAGAAAATCAAGTTTTGATAAAAGTTGCGGCTACTACTGTAAATAAACCCGATATAGTTCAAAGAGAGGGCAACTATCCACCTCCCAAGGGAGAATCTGAGATACTTGGGCTTGAGGTTGCAGGTATTATTGAGAAGGTGGGAAGCAAGGTCAAGAATTGGAAGAAGGGTGATAAAGTAGCTGCTCTTGTGGGCGGTGGCGGTTATGCAGAATATGCTACGGCTTATGCAGACCATTTAATATCCATTCCTGATTCTATGAGTTTTGAAGAGGCAGCCTGCATAAGTGAATCTTATATAACTGCATTTTTGAATGTATTTATAATAGGAGGATTGAAAGAAAATAATTATGCCCTTTTCCATGGAGGCGGAGGTGGTGTTAATACAGCTGCAATTCAGATTACAAAAGCTATTACAAAAAATACAAATGTTATTGTTACAGCTTCGGAGAGGAAATTGGATAAAGTTAAAGAGCTTGGTGCTGATTTAGTAATAAATTATAAAGAAAATAGAGATTTTGCAAATGTGATAAAAAAATATACGGATAAAAGGGGCGTAGATGTGATTTTAGACCACATAGGAGCCGCATACCTTGATAATAACATAAAATCTTTGGCTTATGGCGGAAGATTGGTTATTATAGGTGTAACAAGTGGCATAAAAGCGGAGATAAACCTCGGACTTGTTATGGTAAAAAGACTAAAGGTTATAGGCTCTGTGTTGCGCTCACGACCGATAAAAGAAAAAGCTGATATTATCAAGATGTTTAATATGATGGTAATGCCCAAATTTGCCGATAGGACTATTGTTCCTTTAATTTACAAAATTCTGCCCTTAGAAAACGTTCAAGAGGCTCACACTATTATGGAAAAAAGTGA
>JAMOPP010000040.1 GCA_027064405.1 Desulfurellales bacterium | reverse complement strand
AATCGAAAGCCTCATATAATAATTATTAAAGAGCCGGGAGATATGATACCAAATGTCAATCACATAAGTATTGTTAATTATCCCACTTTCCATAAAGCTATCTTAAACTCCATACCTGCGTCGTCCGAAAGAAGTATAAAAATACATAATTTACTAAAGAACAGCGATTTTAATATCGATAATTTTATAAAAAATAAAGATTACAAGGATGTTAATGTAGCTGAGTTTTTCAAAAATATTAAGGGTAACATAAAATTTGAATTTTTAAGCGAAGATAAGAAAATTGTTGGATTTGTGATGAATGGAGAACTCTACATCCTCTATTCAGATATTGATGATCCGTACGACATTTTTCTCATAAAGAATCCGAAGGTTGCTACGACATATATAGATATTGCAGAATTTTTATCCTTACAGATTGACAACAATGTATTTAAGATAAATGTAAAGGATTTTATTATTAAATCTTTAAATAAAGTTTATGACCAAAATCTTTTGCTATCTCTTTTGCCATCCGGTGATAAAATTGTTGTTTTGAAGGCACCGGTTTATATTTTAAAACAGTGTGATTTTGTTGAGTCGAATTTTAAGATTGAATGGTTAGAATCAAAAAGCGGAGAGATAACTTTAAGAGAAATGTCTCATCAATCCGGTGAATACAGTGTTAATAAATTAAGAGCTGTTGTGGCTATGTTTATTCTTAATATGATAGAGCTCAAAGATGATAAGACCAATACCGATTCAAAGTTTGATGTAAAGATAAAAAAGAGTTTTTTAAAAAAAATTATGGATAAGATAAGAGGTTTATAATGGCGGTTTTTAAAATAATAGTTACAGGCAGTTTTAATTCAGGTAAAACGGAATTTATTAAACAGATAAGTGATATTAATCCTATTACTACAGATAAACCCGTGACTGAAAAAGAGTTAAAAGATATAAAAACAATGACTACCGTTGCAATGGATTTTGGGAGACTGACCATTGACAAAGAATTAGTTTTGCATTTATATGCCACACCAGGTCAGGAAAGATTTAATTTTATATATCCCATACTTATACAAAATGCCATTGCACTGATTATACTCGGTGATGTGACCGATAAAAATTCAATTAAAGATATAATTAAGTATTACCGTTCATTTGATAAGTTAAAAAAACTGCCCACTGTGATTGCTCTTACAAAAACAGACCTTCCCAATAGATTACCGGACTATGAGGTTGATAAAATCTTAGAAGAGGTGCCGAGCTATATTCCTATCGTAAGAATTAATGCTACAGATAAAGAAAATGTTAAAAATACCGTACTTTTTGCATTAGAACAGCTTGAAGAAGATCAAGTAGTTTAAACCATACGGTAGTTACCGTAATTGTCACAGATGTCATAAAAATATGTAAAAAATCAAGTAATTTGGATTGTATGATGAATGTTTGGATTTTGTTTGTTTTTTTATATATTTATAAACTACCTATCTTGTTACAAAAATGCTTGACAACAGTTTTATATTTTAATATAAAGAATTAGTGCTGTACATAAATAAACTTGTTTAACTTTTATACTGTTTTTTTTGGAGGCTTTGATGAAAATAAAAAAGTTATTATCTGCAAATAGAGGAGAGATAGCAATAAGAACATTTAGAGCTGCAACGGAAATGGGTATTCAAACTGTTGCTGTGTATTCTAAAGAGGATAAATATTCTCTGCATAGGTACAAAGCAGATGAGGCTTATCTAATAGGCTATGGACTTAATCCCGTAGAGGCGTATTTAAGTATGGATGAAATTATAGATCTGGCTTTAAGGAAGAATGTAGATGCTATACACCCCGGATACGGATTTTTGTCTGAAAGTTATGAATTTGCTCAAAAATGTGAAGAGGCCGGAATTATTTTTGTTGGACCAAAGTCAGAAACAATAAAAATGTTTGGAGATAAACTACTATCAAAACAGTTGGCTAAAAAAGTAGGAGTTCCGGTTGTAGAGGGTTCGGATAAAAATCTTGAATCCATAGATGAAGCTTTAAAAATTGCCAAAAAAATAGGTTATCCGGTTATGCTGAAAGCAACAGCTGGAGGCGGAGGAAGAGGCATAAGGATTGTTTATAATGAAAAAGATGTAAATGACAATTTTGAGTCCGTAAAAAGAGAAGCACAAAATTCCTTCGGCAGAGATGATTTGATAATAGAAAAATATATAGAAAATCCAAAACATATAGAGGTTCAAATTCTGTCTGATAAATTTGGCAATGTAGTTCATCTTTACGAAAGAGACTGTTCAATACAAAGAAGACATCAGAAAATGATAGAAATAGCTCCCTCTGTTAATGTAAAACAGGAGACGCTTAACAACTTGTATGAGTCCGCTATAAAAATTGCAAAAGAGTCAGGTATAATTGGCGCTGCAACCGTTGAGTTTCTTGTTGGTGAGAACGGGGATTTTTATTTCTTGGAGGTCAATCCGAGAATACAGGTTGAACATACGGTTACTGAAATGGTAACGGGAGTGGATCTTGTTCAAACTCAAATATTAATAGCGGAAGGTAAGAAATTATCCGATAATGAAATATCTATTAAGTCACAAAAAGATGTCACAAAAAGGGGATATTCCATACAGTGCAGAATTACTACCGAGGATGCAAACAACGATTTTGTGCCGGACACAGGAGAAATAAAGGTTTATCGCTCTCCTGCAGGTTTTGGTGTAAGGCTTGATGCCGGTAATGCATATACAAATGCAAGAATTACACCTTACTATGACTCTCTGCTTGTTAAGGTATCGACTTGGGCTCTTAGCTTTAAAAGTAGTGCAAAAAAAATGGCAAGGGTTTTGAAGGAGTTTAGAATAAGGGGTCCAAAGACAAATCTACAATTTTTGGAAAATGTTGTAAGAAATGAAAAGTTTATGAATGGTCAGTTTAATACAAATTTTATAGACACCACAAAAGAACTTTTTAATGCGCGAAAGAGAAAAGATAGAGCTACAAAAGCTTTGAAATTTTTAGCTAACAATATAGTCAACAATCCATCAAATGCAGTAATACCAGAGGGTGTAATTCTTCCTACAATAAATACATACAAAGAAAAATTTGGGAAAAAGATACCGGCAGGTTCAAGGGATAGGTTACTAAGAGAGGGTGTTGAGGGAGTAATCAGCTGTCTAAAACATTCTAAAGAGGTTATGATTACGGATACTACATTTAGAGATGCGCATCAATCTCTTTTAGCGACAAGAATTAGAACTATTGATATGCTGAATGTTGCCGATTTATACGCTTATTACTTAAATAATCTGTTTTCGTTGGAAATGTGGGGCGGTGCAACATTTGATGTAGCTTACAGATTTTTAAAAGAATCTCCGTGGGACAGATTAATAAAACTAAAAGAAAAGATACCGAATATACTTTTTCAAATGCTTCTTAGAGCATCAAATACCGTAGGATATACAAATTATCCCGATAATGTTGTAAAGGAATTTATAAGAACAGCATCAAAAAACGGTATAGATGTGTTTAGAATATTCGATTGTTTTAACTGGGTTGAACAGCTAAAACCCGCAATGGAAGAGGTAAAAAATAACGGAAAAATATGTGAAGCCGCCATAAGTTATACAGGTGATATTCTTAATAAATCTAAAACTAAATACACGCTTGATTATTATGTTAAATTATCAAGAGAGCTTGCAGATGCCGGAGCTGATATCATAGCAATTAAGGATATGGCAGGATTAATAAAACCCTATGCAGCTAAGGTTCTTGTAAAATCAATAAAAGAAGAAACGGGGCTTCCAATACATTATCACACTCATGATACAAGTGGTAATGGAGAGGCAAGCGTACTTATGGCTATAGAAGGTGGAGCCGATATAGTTGATTTATCTATGAGCTCATTAAGCGGATTGACAAGCCAGCCAAGTTTAAATTCCATAGTGGAAGCATTGGAATCAAGTCAAAAACCTATACTTATTAATAAGGATAAGGCACAGGAGGCATCTAACTATTTTGAAAAGGTAAGAAGATATTATTTTCCGTTTGAAAGCGGTTTGAAAGCCCCAACGGCTGAGGTTTATAAACACGAAATACCCGGAGGCCAGTATTCAAATCTTATTGTTCAGGTGGAATCATTGGGTCTTATAGATAAATGGGAAAAAATTAAGAATATGTATGCCAAAGTTAACATTCTTCTTGGAGATTTGATTAAGGTTACACCGTCGTCAAAGGTTGTCGGAGACTTGGCACTTTTTTTGGTTCAGAATTCGATAGAACCTGAAGATTTGTTAAAAAATGGTCAGAATTTCTCATTCCCCGATTCAGTGGTAAGTTTTTTCAAGGGTATGCTTGGACAGCCGTATGGAGGATTTCCTGAAGAGCTAAGGAAAATTATACTTAAAGATGAAAAGCCTATAAACAAAAGACCGGGTCAATTATTAAAAGATTATGATTTTAAAAAAGCAAAAAAAGAGCTTGAAGATGAGTTTCTAAGAGAATTCAGTGATGAAGAGGTTATTTCATATGCTTTGTATCCGGCTGTGTTTAAAGATTTTGTGAATTTCAGAAATACCTACGGTGATGCTATGATTTTCGATACAAAGTCATTTTTTTATCCCTTGAAAAAAGAGGAAGAGATAGAGGTAAATGTAGAAGAGGGTAAAACCTTGATTATTAAATATCTTGGCCTTGGTGAATTGAATAAAAAAGGACTAAGGAGAGTCTATTTTGAGCTTAACGGTCAGGCAAGGAATGTAGATATTAAAGATGAAAAAATGGCATCAAACATAAAATCAAATATTAAGGGTGATATAAAAAACCCTTACGATGTATGTTCTGCTATGCCGGGTAAGATTGTCGCCATAAAGGTTAAAGAGGGTGACAAAGTGAAAAAAGACGACCTGCTTGCCGTAACCGAGGCTATGAAAATAGAAACAAAAATAAAGGCAAATACAGATGGTGTAGTTGAGAAAATTTATCTAAATGAAAATGATAATATAGATTCAGGTGATTTAATAATTAAACTTGCTTAGAAAATGGATAGCAAAACGACATCTCCGGTGCACCCATAAGCCTATAGGTGCACCTACTTATCAAGATAAAGTGTAAGCCTCTTTTTATTTTTAATAGAATTAAACAATCTTTTACAAACAGTGTGAAACTAACCTGAAGAAAAATTAAAATTCGGGTTTCAATTTCTATCTATTAATTTTCATCTCACCTTCTATTTTCATTATTTGCCATACTCTTCATATTTATCATAGAAAAAAGCACACCTTTACCCATAACAAATTGTGCCAATATTTCGACCTCGGAGGTGGAAATATTGGCAAGCATACAAAACCCTTGACTTTTTATATTTTTTTACCCACAACTTCAGCAAGCTTTTTTATATCCTTTGAAAGCTCACAAAATTCTTCTATATTGAGTTGTTGAGCGGCATCGGATACGGCAATCTCAGGTTTATAATGAACCTCTATAAGAAGTCCGTCTGCGCCCGCAGCAACAGCAGCTTTAGATAAAGCGGGAACATAATCTTTAACACCTGCAGCATGAGAAGGGTCAATTAAAATTGGCAAATGGGTCTCTTTTTTCAATACGGGAATTGCAGAAATATCCAAAGTGCTTCTCGTAGCTGTCTCAAATGTCCTAATTCCTCGTTCGCAAAGTATAACATCCGCATTTCCTTCACTCATAACATATTCTGCACTCATTAAAAATTCCTGTATAGTTGTAGACATACCTCTTTTTAACAAAATGGGTTTATCAGTCTGTCCAACCAACCTCAAAAGAGAAAAGTTCTGAACATTTCTTGCGCCTATCTGTAGTACATCTGCATATTTAAGCACAACATCCAAATCTTTAGGGTTCATAACTTCAGTAACAATCGGCATATTGGTAGCTTCAGACGCTTCTTTCATCAATTTTAAACCGTCTTCTCCCATACCCTGAAATGTGTATGGTGATGTTCTCGGCTTAAATGCACCACCTCTTAGCATTTTTGCAGAGCACTGTTTTACACCCTTTGCTGTTGTCATCATCTGCTCTCGGCTTTCAACAGAACAAGGTCCTGCTATGATTGTAAAGTTATCTCCGCCCACCTCAATACCTTTTACATTAACAATGGTGTTTTCTCTCTGACTCTCCCTTGCTGCCAATTTGTAGGGTTTTGATACGGCATAAACCCTATCTACGGCATTATCGGTTTTTAAAAATGCAACAGGGTCTGATTTCAACTTATCTTTATCGACACTCCCAACAACACCCACAACGGTTCTTTCGCTACCCTTTGAAATATGAGCTGAAAAACCCATAGTTTCAATTTTTGATTTTACCCGCTTAATATCTTCCTCAGAAGACTTGCCTTTCATAACAACTATCATAAAAACCTCCTAAAATTTTTTAAAAATTAAATAAAAAAAGCCGTTTGAGTCGATTTTTCAACCTACCCAAACGGCTTAAAAATTTACAACTAATTAAAGGGTAGATTATCCTCCGCTATAAAAAAACCAGTAATATGAAAAAGAATTGTATGAAAAAGAATCCGAAAAATACACCTTACCCAACATAATGGGGGGAGTATATCATATGTTTTTTAAATTGCAAGCAAAATTTATATCCTTGAGGCATATTTGCCGGTTAATTATAAAAATGATATGCTATTTTTGCTTGCCAAGATTATCGCACAGTAGCAAAACGATTTTAAAAAATATAGTTTTTATCTACCCAATTTTCAATAAGACTATTTAAAAAATAGAAAATATGTGTTAGAATTGGTTTTATGTGGCGTGAATTTTTAGAAAATAAAATTAAAGAAAAATCTAAACTTTTTAAAGTGTTAAGAGAAGAAAACAGCAAAAGGGGTAAGGTTAGATACATCGTAAAAAAATATACACAATGGGTAGACAACCTCATAAAAGAACTCCTTGCTCAACGCTACAGTAAAAACAACTTTTGCATTATTGCCGTCGGAGGATATGGTAGAAAACAGCTTAATCCGTATTCTGATATAGACATAATGATTCTTACAGAAAATAAAACTCAAGTAGAAGAAAGTATGGTCAGAAAGTTGTACGACCTTTTTTACGGATTAAAATATGAGTGTAGCATATCGGTGCGCACAATAAAGGAGTGCATAGATTTATCAAAAAATGACAATACGATAAAAACATCTCTTTTAGATTCAAGGTTTCTATTTGGGAATAAAAAACTATTTAAAGAATATTCTAAGATTTTAGAAAATGACATAGTTAAATATGAGACTCAAAAGTTCTTAAAAAAACAGACACGCTACCTTAAAGAAAGGCATAAGCTTTACGGCAATACGGTATTTGTATTGGAGCCAAACATAAAAGAAGGCGTTGGCGCCCTACGCGACTACCATACCCTAATTTGGATAGGTAGAGTTTTATTCTCAACACACGGTGCTTTAGATATGAAGAAAAGGGGCATCATAACTCTTTCTGATTATAATCAACTTAGAAATGCCCTCTATTTCCTGTGGCAACTTAGAAATGCTATGCACTTTTCTACCGATAAAAAAACAGACATACTTCACCTTGATTTAAGAGAGCAGGTAGCAAAGGAGATGGGCTACGAATCTTCACGTCGCTTTAGTTCTACAGAAAAACTTATGAGAAAATATTACTACTATTCGAGAAATTTAGAGAGAATAGTAGAGAAATATATAAAGCTTTTTTCCAATAAACCGTCTTTAAAAAACGATTCTTTTCAAATCAATGACAACATCTCAATAAACAACAGAAAAATAGTCTTCTATAAAGAGCAAATAAATATAATTGATGTGTTCTATATTTTCTACTATTCGGCAGTTTACGATATGGAAATTTCTCTTGACACAATCGACAAAATCAAATCCACAATCAACGGTCAAATAAGGAAAAATCACAGCAATAAATCTATAGCTTTCGTTTTTAGGAATATACTATCTTTAAAAAAACCAATAGGCAAGACGATAAGAATGATGCATGCCACAGGTCTTATAGATAAATACATACCTGAATTCGGCAATATATGCTGTTTGACGGAGTACAGTCTATACCACAAATATACGGTTGACGAACACTCCATTCAATCTTTGGAACATCTTGATAAACTTTTTGACTTTGATGTACCGAAAACCTTTTTAAATAGATTGAGTCATATATGGAAAAATCTTGAAGATCACGATATATTTATTTTAAGACTATCTATGTTGCTTCATGACATAGGTAAAATTGAAAAGAAATCTCATGATATTGTCGGCGCAAAACTCGCAAAGAATATAGCAAAAAGGTTAAAATTAGGCAAAGATTTAACAAATAAACTTGTTTTTTTGGTAAAAAACCACCTTTTAATAAATAAAATCATATCTTCAAGGGATTTAGAGGACAGTAAAACCATAAAAGATTTTACATCTATTGTTGATGATAAAAATAAACTTAATCTACTGTCACTTGTGACCTATGCAGATTTGAAATCCGTAAATGACGATGTATGGAATTCATGGAGAGAAGACTTAATTGAATCTTTATATATACAGTCTACATACTCGTTTGAAAACAAAAATTACGATAAATTCATAGAAACAAATGCAAAAGAATCAAAAAGAGTAGTAAAAAGCATACTTGGAGAAAATTATACGGATTTAATAGAAAATTTTCCGGATAATATATTCAATGATATAGAGGCTCGCAGCATTGCCACATACATAAAAAATATAAGTAGAACGGGAAAATCGGTTTTTTTATATTATACAGGCAAAGATATAGATAAAATTTTAGTTCACTACAAAAATGAATTTGGCTTTTTCAACAAAATATGCGGAGTACTAACCTGCCTTTCGGTAAATATAGTTTCTGCAAAATCTTATAACCTGAAAAACAATATGATTATAGATATATTTGATATAAATATACCGAATCAGATAGAACTTAAAGCTGATTCAATAGAAAAAATGCTTATGGATACATACAAAAAAACTTTGGATCTTGATAAATGTATATCAAATAAAAAACACACCTTTCTAAGCAGAAGGGAAAAGGCAAAATTAGAAATATCATTAACTCAGATAAATATAACAATAGATAATAACTTAAGTGATTTATACACAGTAATAAGAATATATGCGCCTGACAGAATGGCGCTTTTATATGATATCACAAAGGTATTTTTGCGTTTTAAACTGTATATCGGTATGTTTATTTTAGACACAAAGGGCACAATTGCAATTGATACATTTTATATAGTTGACGAGAGATTCAAAAAAGTTTATTCTGATAAAATGACAAGCTTAATTAAGAGTAAACTTTATGAGGTTTTAACTTGAGACGTGAACCTATATCAAGCAAAAAAGTTGATAAAATAGTCCCTATAGGTCAAAAAATAATGTTTTTCATCACTGAAGGCAATTTTAAAGGAACCTATTCAAGCTATATATACGATAAAGATGATGATTATATCTATGTCTTAATGCCTACAAACACAAAGGGTATAAAAGGAATCTTAAGAGAAAATGATTCGGTTGAAGTTAGTTTTGTAGATGATAAAAACAGATTTCGCATAGGATTTTCAACGAAAGTAAACAAAATTATAAAAGATGATAAAAAGGTTATATACAGATTGGACAAACCCACCGAAATCGCAAGAATAGAATTAAGAAATAATTTTAGGGTTGACGATTTAATTGACACAAATTTTTTTTACTTTAAAGATTCAAAAATAAAAAAAGAAAAAGGCGTTATTATAGATATTAGTGCCGGTGGTATAAAATTGTCAACGGATTGCGACTTAGAAACAAGAGATAAACTTTTTCTTGAATTTAATCTAAATAATGACAAGATGAGTGAAATTGAGGGTGAAGTTGTAAGAAAAGCCGTAACAGGAGAAAAAGATGTCAAACATTACGGAATTCAATTCATAGATTTGGACAAAAAAACAGAAAATAAAATAGTTAAGTACTGCATATCGAAGCAGATGGAAACACTTAGAAAAATGAAAGGTTTGGATTGATGAACTTACTAAATTTAAGCAAAGCCAAAATAGGCGTAGTAGGAGATTTGATTTGCGATAAATATATTTTTGGTACGGTTGAGAGAATATCGCCTGAAGCTCCCGTCCCCGTAGTAAAGGTTTCAGATGAAAAATATTTTTTAGGCGGAGCATCAAATGTTGCAAGAAATTTAAAAAGCATAGGGTGCAACACACACCTTTTCGGTCTTGTAGGCAACGATATATGCGGAGAAAAACTGCTTAACATAGTAAAACAACACGGTTTAAACACAGAAAACATTATAATTTCCGAAGACAGACCCACTACATCAAAAACAAGAGTCATAGCTCATTCTCAGCAGATTGTAAGATTTGACAAGGAAGAGATATTAAAAATTGAAGAAACTATTACGGACAAAATCGTTGATAAAATAGAGAAGCTTAAATTAGATGCGGTTATAATTTCCGATTACGGAAAGGGCGTAATAACAAAACATTTAATAGATAAATTAACAAAAATAAAAGGTTTGTTTATAAGTATTGATCCGAAAATTACAAATGCCGACATATATAAAAATATAGACATAATAACGCCAAATCTAAAAGAAGCCAAAGAAATGAGTGCTATAGAGATAAATTCTTTTAGAAACGGAATAGAAATGGCGGCTGAAAAAATCATAAAATCATCCAACACAAAATACCTGCTCATAACATTGGGTGAAAAAGGTATGGTCTTGTTTGACAAAAACGGAAAACTGTACAACCAAAAATCAAAAGCTAAAGATGTCTATGATGTCACAGGTGCAGGAGATACCGTTATTGCCGTTTTAACAGCAGCTTTTGTCTCGGGTTTCAATATAGAAAGCGCTATGAAAATAGCAAATGCCGCTGCTGGAGTAGTAGTAGGTAAAATGGGAACCGCTACAGCGTCTATTCAGGAGATAAAGGACAATTTATGAAAACAGCCATTTTAATACCTGCACGCTTTCAATCCTCGAGGTTTAAAGGAAAACCCCTTGCAAAGATATTGAATAAATCAATGATAGAGTGGGTATATAAAGGGGTTTGCGAGGCGCAATATGCTGATTTTACCGCTGTTTTAACAGATGATATGAGAATTTTTAATGAAGTTAAGAATTTTGGCGGTAATGTTTTTATGGTAAAAGGTAACTTTCAAAGTGGAACAGATAGAATAGCCCATTTTGTTAAAGATAAGGATTATGACTACATAGTAAATATGCAGGGAGATGAACCCTTAATGGATTCCAAGACCATAGATAGGCTTATTAATTTTGCCCTTATGCAAAAATGCGAAATGGCAACCCTCTCTTCAGAGTGCAAAGAAGATGAAATAGATGACCCAAATATAGTAAAAATAGTAACCGACACAGACAACAACGCTCTCTACTTCTCACGCTCAAAAATACCTTTTAATAGAGGCAAGTGCAATAAATTCATAAAACATATCGGAATTTATATATATTCAAAAGAAACACTTATGAAACTTTATACACTAAAACCCTCAATTCTTGAAAAGTGTGAAAAATTAGAACAGCTAAGGGCACTGGAAAACGGAATAAAAATTAAGGTCTGCACAACAAATAGAGTATTAATCGGTGTCGATACAAAAGATGATTTGGTTAAAGTTGAAAATTATTTAAAAAATCCATAAATTACTTGTCTTAATTTTACGAATTATTATTACATTACTGCGTGGTAAATTTTAATATTCTTGACAAGAGCAAGTTTTTTAAATACAACTAACTTCACTTACATCTTTTTCGGAGGAAATATGAATAAAAAAATAGGAAAAGTCCAATGTTCAAACTTTTTTAACAGTATTAAACCATCCGGCTTAAGGATGGCTCAAATAATGTTTGAAAAACGGGTTGAAAAAAGTATAAAAAACAATGAAGCACCAATAGAAGCCGTCAATGTGGCAATAGGAAGCGTATCACTCAAAACTCATCCTAAAATGCTTGAGAGATATTTAAACCCACAAGATGAATCCTTAAAAAACGGCATATGGAGATACGGTGAAACTCACGGAACACACAAAGCTAATGAAGCTTTTTTAAATATAGTAAAATCTTTTCTGCCTGAAAATTACAAAACAGCCCTCTATTCAATAGTAGAAGAAGGCGGTTCCGCCGTTATGAGAAGTGTTGTTCTTGGAGTTTGCGGGGATGCCGGTAAAGAAGAAAAGCCTCTTCTTGTGATGAATCCTACTTATACAAACTACAAAGCTGTTACGGAAGAATTGGGAAGAAAAATAGTTGCGATTACACGACCACTTGACAGAAAGGGAAATTTCGGCAACATATCAATAAAAGAAATAGAAAAAGCAGTTAAACAGTATAAACCGGGCGCTTTGCTTATTATACCTTACGACAATCCTTCAGGACAGCTTATGAGACAAAAAACAATAAATACATATGCAAAAATATGTATGGAAAATGGAATATTTTTAGTGAGCGATGAAGCCTACAGAGGTCTTTATTATATTGACGAAGAAGCTCCGAGTATATGGAAAGTTACAAATAAAGATGTACCTAATATAGAGGATGCAAAATTAAGAATCAGTATAGAGAGCCTCTCAAAAACATTTAATTCCTGTGGACTTAGAATGGGTGCGCTAATTACGGATAATGAAGATTTTAGAGATAAAGCTATGGCAGCCAATACAACATACCTCTGTCCATCCGTAATAGATCAGCATATAGTAGAAGCTTTGGCGGAAGAATCAAAAGAAGAGATACAAAAGTGGATATCCTCCCTAAAAAACTATTATAAAAAAATATTAGATAATCTATACGAAGGTTTTACAAAAAAACTCCCTGGCATTATTATATCACGACCTGAATCCTCCATATACAGTGTCGTAGATGTAAGGAATATAGCAAAACCGGGTTTTGAAGCTGAGAAATTCGTTACCTTTTGTGCAGAAAAAGGCGAAGTTCCAATTAACGGAAAAAGAATGACGCTTCTTGTGAGTCCTATGTGGGGATTTTATAATGTTAAAGAAAATCCCGGTCACACTCAAATGAGAATAGCCTGCGTTGCGCCTGAATGGAAGATGAACCTTGTGCCTGAACTATTTGCAGAACTATTTAAACAATATGAAGATAGTAGATAATTATTTTTGATAAGCTATTGCCATTTTAAAGTGGCATAGCTTGAATTTTGTATTAAGACGGGATATGGATTCGGTTGCACCGAGCATCAGATACCCATTCGGGTTTAAAATATTATTGTAAAATGTATCTATAACTTTTTGTCTGGATTTACTATCAAAATATATTAACACATTCCTGCATAAAATAAGATCCATCTTGCCGACGCTACGCAAAGAACGCTCTTCCATAAGGTTAATATTTTTAAAAATACATTTCCTCTTCACAAAATCCTTAATTTTATACTTACCCGGCGCTATAGTATCGAAGTACTTTCTTTTCATATTACTATTTAGCTCTTTAAGGGCATATTCACCATATACACCCTCTTTTGCCTTATCTAAAATTTCCTTGCTTATGTCTGAGCCTAAAATACGAGCCGGTATATTCTGTCCATACTTTTCCATTAGCGCTATTACTATCGTGTAAGGCTCCTCACCGCTGGAACAGGCAGCACTCCATATATTGATGCTTCTCTTGTTTTTTAGAAGTTCATCCACTATTGCGTCTTTAATAGCCTCTATTTGCTTAATATGCCTAAAGAAATAGGTTTCATTGATTGTTATGGCATCAAACAGGTTTGTCATCTCTTTTTGACCCGATGCAGATTTAATGTATCTTAAATACTCTTCAAATGTACTCATATTCAGTGCATCAAGCCTCTTTTTTAGACGATTTGTCAAAAGATACTCTTTTGATTTCTCAAAAAAAATGCCGGATTTCTGATATATAAACAGTCTTAAATCTTCAAATGTTTTGGCGTCCATTGTTACTGACATATCTTATTAAAATCCCTCGAAATAAATTTTTTTAGCGTTTTCAATCTCTTCATACAACTTAAATGTAAAAAATGCCAAATCAAAATCTTTCGACATATTAGCCTCTTCCACCACTATCTTCCACCCTTCATCCTCTTCAAGGGTAAATTTTGAATAATTTCCTCCAAAACCGATGCCTTCTGAATATGTTAAAAGATCCGAAACATGGATTATAGCTGCCAAAAGCCTGTTGTCGGCACTACTTGGAGAATGATGGTTTTTGATTATATCTATCAACATTTCAGGCAAACCCCAAATGGACAGCAGTTTTGCTCCCATCATGGAGTGATTTATTCCGTATAGTTTCATCTCGGAATCATAGAAAGATATGCCTTCTTTGTAAGCATTATCAAGAATCTCATCAAGAATTTCAGGAGCATAAATATCAAGCAAAACTTTGCCCATATCGTGCATTACTCCGCATGAAAACTCAGCCGAGTTAAAATTTAAATTTAGTATATTCGAAATAATCTTAGCCGTAACACCGCACCCAAATGAATGCTCTAAGAATTTATCCCTGTTAAAATTCTTATGAAGTGGCATCTTTTTCACGCTCGATAAAACAACGGAAATCATAACAACATTTTCAATCTGGAGAAAACCCATAAGATTTATTGCGTGATTTAGAGAACTTACATCCTTAGATAAGCCGTAAAATGAAGAATTTGCCACTTTCAAAATTTGGCTGACAAGATTGGGGTCTTTTTTAATAACACCCTCTATATCCTTAGATGTTGCAGACGGACTTCTCGTCAAATTAATTACTTCAAAAGCAATAGACGGAAATGCCGGCAAGCTATCTATTTTATCTAAATTGTCATAAAGTTCTTTCAATTTATTCATAATAATTGTTTACAAAAAAAATAAAGATATGTCAAGATTTTTTATCCGACTTATCCATCTCATAGAGATACTTCATTTTCAAATCATACATAATATCTTCAAAAAGCTTTTCCTCTTCTTCCGTAAGGTTGCCTTTTGTTTTTTCTTTAAGCATTTCAAGTAAATCAATGGTGCCCTTTGCCTGCTCCACCTCCTTTGATTTTTGGTTATTAAACGGATCTTCGACTATACCAAGTTGAACATAAACTGTCTGAGCTAAAGACATTATAAAATTTGAAAAGTTAATTCTTTCATCTTTAGACATAACCACCCCCTACTCAAAATATGTAGCTTTAGAATTTTTTGTTTCATACACACTGACCTTTTTCGGTTTGCAACCGTTAGAAATTTTTTCTTTAAGCTTATCATAAATATATTTTGCTATCATCTCAGAAGTAGGATTTGTATCTTGGAAATATTTATTGTCATTCAAATATGTATGGTCAAGCTCATCCAATACGGAATTTAATTTCTTTTTCAACTCTTTAAAATCTATTGCAATAAAAGATTTATCCAGACCGCTGCATATGACACTTGCCTCAACTACAAAATTATGGCCGTGCAGATTCTCACATGCGCCTTTGTAGTTATTCAACCTATGCGCAGCAGCAAAATCACTTCTTACACTTATCTCAAACATTGTTACATCCTTTTATACTGTCAAAATGATAAGCTACAAGTCCTGATGGAATCTTCGGATAAAAAAATGTCGATTTCTGAGGCACTGTAAGTCCGCTATAAGCTATATCTGTAAGCTCTTTATTACTTATAGGATTTAGTATAAAACCGATTTCAGCTTCCCTCTTATCTACAGCATCCAAGACCTCTTTTTCGGAATGTGCATAGCCTGCCACTTTTTGGTTTTTAATATCATCATCGCTTAATGACAATATTTTTTTATATACATACTCTTCAAAGATTGATACATCCAACTTTTTAAGCATATCTTTATCTCGTGCAAGCTTAAACAGCAAAGAATAAAATTTACCGTTATGATACATAAGAAAATCGCACTTTTCTTTTGATTCTTTTATAGTAAAAAATTCGCTTAACCTGTTTTTAAAGTTATCAAAATCATCAATTTCCTTGACAAGCCTGTGTATAGGTAAAAGTGAAAGACCACCCTTGTGAGCATCTACAAAAAGAGTCATTATATAATCAAATCCCCCGCTTTCTATGCCCTGCTTATTATAATAGTCTTTTATCATTAGAGCGGTTTCATATCTATGGTGGCCATCGGCAATAATTACATCCTTCTTGCTTAGATAGTTGTGTATTGTTTCTATATCATCTTTATCTCTTATTTTATATATCTTGTGCGTGGCAGATTCAAACTCTTCACTCACAATAGGAGCGCTGTTTTCTATGGTTTTTTCAAGAATTTCATCAACCTTTTCACCTTCGTTGTATAGAGCCATTATGGGGCAAAACATAGCATTTGTTTTTGTAACTAAGTTAAAACGGTCTATTTTCGGTCCTTTTAGTGTTTTTTCATGAGGCTTAACACTTTTTCCAAATTCCTCAAGTCTTAAAGCACCCAAAAACCCCTTAACGCTCTTTTTATGCCCGTCAAATTCATAATCGCTACAATAGATATAGTATGAGCACTCCTTATCAAACTTAAGAACACCTTTCTCAATCCATAAGTTTACAATCTCTTTTGCACCATCATAAGAATCAGGCAGTATAATTTTTGCAATATTATATTCACTACTATTTATAAGCTTAAGCCTGTATTCTTTATCTATTACATCATAAGGAGGAGCAATGACATTTTTAGACACTATATTTTTTTCAAATCTCAAACCCTTAAAAGGATAAATTAAAGACATAAAAACCCCTTTTTTAATTT
>JAMOPP010000039.1 GCA_027064405.1 Desulfurellales bacterium | reverse complement strand
TCTATGTTCTAACCTTCAGCATAAAAAATTAAAAAATGGAAAAACCTCAGCAAAAGGCGAGAATAAAAATTCTAAAGACGAAGCGATATCCAAGACAGTAAACAAAAAAACGGATACAAAAAACAGCGTCAAACAGGCTACAGCTGTTAAAATCAAGCAAAATAACGAAAAAGAGCTTCCAAAGGGTGGCGCAAAACCCAATAAAGAGTTATCTAAGGATAGTAAAAATATAGAAAAAAGCGGAAAAACCGCCTCTCACACAAAAGTGGCAAATGATAAAAAAGAAGATTTAAAAACCGTAGAAAAATCAAATTATCAAAAAATTTCCGACAAGACAGATGATTCAGGCAAAAAAAGTAAGGTTGAGCAGATATCTACTACAAAGCATTTCAATAACGATAAAAAAGAACTTTCAAAGGATGATACAAAACCCAATAAAAAGTTATCTAAGGATAGTAAAAATATAGAAAAAAGCGGAAAAACTATTTTTCACCCGAAAATGGCAAATGATAGAACAAAAAAACCTTTAGAATCAAATAAACAAGTTAAAGCCAAAGAAACAGGCATAGAAGAAAAAATATCTGCCACAAAAACAGAAGATAGTAATTTTGACAATACGGCATTGAGTAAAAAGATATCTGATGCAGAAGATAAAAAAGCTGCAGTTGTAAATGATAAAAATGATAAAAAAAGTGAAAAAATCTCAAAAAACAACAATGTAAAAATAGAGGATATAAGCAACAAGAACAATAAGCATAAAGTATCCAATTTAAATAGCAGCGATGCTAAAAGCATAAACCAGCCGACTGCTTCCACCGAAGAGATGCAGGAAAATTCGATACTGAAAACAGATAACAACGGAAATGTAAAAATTATTACAACAAAAACGGTTCAGGATAAAAAAAGCAAAAAGAAGATTAAAACTATAACAGTATCCTCCGATAAAATCTCAAAGTCAACGCAAAAACAGGTAAATAGCAATGATATTTACAATAATACCATCTTAAAAGTAAAGGTAGCGGGTAAAATATTCAATGAAGCCGTAATTACAAAACAATTACACAATATAAAACTTGTCGAAAATAAAGAAAAAGACGATAAACTGTTCGATAAAATTGAAACGGGGAACGATGTTAAAAATCTAACAAATCAGATTGCTCCATCCTTTCAATCTCAAGGCAATAATGCGAAGATAGAAAATAATATGCCGTATCCTATGGATAAAATTATAGAAAATATAGAAAAAATAAGGGATATTAAGCCGCCGTTTAATAAGAGCATTACCATAGAGGTCTCCCCGCCTCATATCGGTTCAATAGAGATTAATGTTAAAATGGACAAATATAAAAATATCAACATAAGCATCAATGCACACGATAACGATATTGTAAAATTAATTGGTGTACATAGTGATAAATTAAAAGAGTATTTAAATCTTCAAGGTATAAAAATAGATCAAATAGATGTTTCAAATAAGCCTCAAACCGGTGGGAATAATTTTAATTTCTTCCAACAGAATCAGGGTAATAACAGTTCTTATCAAGGTCAGGCAAATTATAGAAGAAATGATTTTCAATCTTTTTCAGCCGGCAATGAATCGAAAGAAGACATAATTCCGGTCAAACAAGAAGTAAAACGAAAGATGGGCATTTTGGATGTTACAGCTTAAAAACGGTATGAAAGGAGTAAAAATATGGACATAGCTTCAGTTGCACAGCAGGTTATAGCGAATGATTCTACAGGTTCACAAGCGGTAGAAAATCCTAAAGGAACGCTGGGTAAAGATGATTTTTTAAAACTTCTTGTCGCACAGCTTAAAAATCAGGATCCTTTAAATCCATTGGATAATGACCAGTTTATTCAGGAAAATACACAATTTTCTCAACTTGAACAGGCAACAAACGCAAACAAAACGCTTCAGTCTATTTCCGGAGGTTTGAATAATAGCGATAAAAGTTATGCGGCAACATATCTTGGAAAATATATAACGACCGACTCTGAGGGTATAAAGGTAGCGGGTTCAAAAATAGACCCCGTATCATTCAATATGCCTATTAGTGCAAGGGTACAAGCATCTGTAATAAACTCTAAAGGTCAAACCGTTGCAACCATTGATTTGGGAAATATGACAAAGGGCAACCAAACCTTTAGGTGGGACGGAAAGGATGACAAGGGTAATAGTGTATCTAACGGCACATATTCTGTTGTTTTGTCTGCAATCGACAATAGCGGTGCAAGCATACCCATAGAAAGAAATGCGGGAAAAGTGACTGCCGTGAGATTTAACAGCTCAGGCGCTGTTTTGGTTACGAATTTAAATAATCAAGTCAAATTAAATGATGTTAAAAGTGTCTTTGAAGGAGCGTAAAATATGTTGAGAGCTCTTTATACATCAAGCAACGCTTTAATAGATCAGCAAACCGGCGTTGATACAATATCGAACAATATAGCAAATATAAATACAGTGGGTTATAAAAAATCCAGGACAACATTTGCAGACATAATTTCTCAAACAATCAACGGAGGGATTGCAGGACAAAATCCAATGCAGGTTGGATTGGGTTCAAGAATGAGTTCTACAGATACTATTTTTAATCAGGGTGAACTTGTGCAAACAGATCATCCTACCGATGTGGCTCTCAATGGAGACGGATTTTTCTCATTATATGATCCCGAATCCAACGATGTAGGCTTGTTTACAAGGGCAGGTAATTTTTCTTTTGATGCCAACAATAATCTTGTAACGCCAGACGGATATAAGGTTGCCGGATGGTTGGCGCAGGTATCAAGCGCAGGCTCAAGCTTTGAAATTCCGGAAGATGCGTCAGGTATGCCCACAGGAGAGATTCAGCCTATAAATATTTCCGATTATTCTACCGTTCCTGCAGTTTCATCAACATATATAAAATTTAAAGCCAATTTAAATGGCGGAAATAGCGTCAAAGAATATTCGCCCGCAGATAATACAAAAGATTTTTCCATAATGTTGAATAGCAACGGGGAATCTCTTGGAGTTAACGATGGTGATAATTTTCAGATAAGCTACGATAACGGAAACAGCTGGCATACTTATGAATACGATTCAGACGGTAGCGTGTCACCTACAGCTGAATCTTTTACAACTCTGCAAAATCTATTGGATAATATAAATAACGATTTACAAAGCGATGCTAATAATGCATCGGCATCTTTAGATGGTGGAAGAATAAAAATTAACAATAACGATGGTTCCGATTTGATAGTAAAAGTCAGGCCCACAAGTGATGATACTTCATTTTCCGGCACTCCAAAAGAAAATCAAAAACTAAC
>JAMOPP010000038.1 GCA_027064405.1 Desulfurellales bacterium | reverse complement strand
CTTTTGTATGATTGGCACTCCTACTTTCTATTAAGGTTATACCCTTTGCCAGCGCTCTTCTGTCACCGGATATAAGTTGATTACTTAAAAGCTCTATATCCATTATTTCACAATGTTTTTCACTGTTCTTTTATTCTTAATATCATCAAGGGTATCCTTGGCAGATTTTATCAAAGTCGTCCCAGGACCAAAAACAGATGCAACCCCCGCACTGAATAAAACATCATAATCTTTCTTAGGAATTACACCACCTGCAACTACAACAATATCGTCAGCCTTCAATTTTTTAAGCTCTTCAATCAGCTGGGGTATTAAGGTTTTATGACCGGCTGCCAAAGAAGACGCACCTATCGCATGGACATCATTTTCAACTGCCATTTTTGCAACCTCATAAGGGGTTTGGAACATAGGTCCTACATCAACATCAAAGCCCATATCGGCATATCCGGTTGCCACAACCTTTGCCCCCCTATCATGTCCGTCCTGTCCCATTTTTGCTATCAATATCCTCGGTCTCCTGCCCTCCTCTTTTTCAAATTCTTCTATCTCTCTTTTTACATTTTCAAATTCCTTATCATCTTTAAACACGCTACTGTATGCTCCTGACACTAATCTTGTTTCCAGTTTATATCTCCCGTAAACCTTCTCCAGTGCATCCGAAATTTCGCCAACCGTCGCCCTTAACCTTGCTGCATCAACTGACAGCTCAAGCAGATTACCTTTGCCGCTTTTTGCCGCATTTGTCAATTTATTTAATGCCTTTCGGACTTTTTCTTCATCTCTTTTTGACCTAATCTCTTTTAATCTTTTTATTTGTTGCTCTCTAACATCTGTATTATCTATATCAAGAACTTCAACAGCTTCATCATCAGCTTCGTCAATCGTATATTTGTTTACCCCAACTATTGTATATTCGCCCTTATCGATTAAAGCTTGTCTTTTTGCTGCTGATTCTTCTATTCTTAACTTCGGCATACCTGTCTCTATGGCTTTTGTCATTCCACCAAGCCCTTCAATTTCGTCAAGAATTTTTTGCGCCTCGTTAATAAGAGAGTTTGTTAAGGTTTCTATATAGTAAGAACCTCCGAGAGGATCAACGGTTTTACAAATATTGCTTTCTTCCTGAATAATTATCTGAGTATTTCTTGCTATGCGGGCTGAGAACTCACTCGGAAGAGCGATTGCTTCATCAAGTGCATTTGTATGCAAAGACTGAGTGCCTCCAAGTACAGCTGCCATTGCTTCTATCGTAGTTCTTATTATATTGTTGTAAGGTTGCTGCTCCGTCAGACTCCAACCGGATGTTTGGCAATGTGTTCTTAGTGTGGCAGAGCGTGGATTTTTAGGATTGAAATTATTTATCATTTTAGACCACAAAAATCGTGCAGCCCTTAATTTTGCTATCTCCATAAAAAAATTCATACCTATACCAAAGAAGAACGACAGCCTCGGTGCAAAAGAATCTATGTCAAGCCCTTTTGATAGTGCCGTTTTAACATATTCAAGACCGTCTGCAAGCGTAAATGCAAGTTCGAGAACAGCATTTGCTCCGGCCTCTTGAATATGATAACCGCTGATGCTTATAGAATTGAATTTTGGCATATATTTGCTTGTATATTCCATTATATCCGCAATAATTTTCATAGATGGAGCAGGCGGATATATAAATGTATTTCTCACCATAAATTCTTTTAGTATATCATTCTGAATCGTTCCTGAAAGTTGCTGTTGTTTTACTCCCTGCTCTTCAGCCGCCACTATATATCCTGCCATAATCGGTAACACTGCTCCGTTCATCGTCATTGAAACGGACACTTTATCAAGCGGAATATCATCAAAAAGAATCTTCATATCCTCAACAGAATCTATCGCAACACCGGCTTTTCCCACATCACCAACAACACGCGGATGGTCTGAATCATAACCCCTATGCGTTGCCAAATCAAATGCAACCGAGAGTCCTTGCTGACCTGCCTTTAAGTTTTTTTTGTAGAAAGCATTTGATTCTTCAGCTGTGGAAAATCCGGCGTATTGCCTTATTGTCCATGGTCTCACCGTATACATAGTGGCACGGGGGCCTCTGATATAGGGGTCAAGTCCTGGAAAAGTATTGATATTTTCCATTTTTTCCAAATCTTCCGCTGTGTATAAGGGGTATATATCAATTTCTTCGGGAGATTTCCAAATAAGTGTACTTAATTCTTTACCTTTTAAATCCTTCTTAGCTAATTGTTCCCAGTCCTTCTTTGTATATTTGGTAGACTCCATAAGTTACCTCCAAAGTATAAATGTTAACCTTTAATTTAATACTATCAATAATAAAAAATGTCAATCGACACATCTGTTTTTTATTAGAAAATTCTATATAAAAGGTAGTTAATTTTTTATTTGCATTAAACAAAAAAATCTCTTTTAATACTGTTTGGTATGTACACAAACAGCATACATACCAAACTGAAACAGGTCTATTCTACAACAACCATCTTTGCATCGGCTTCTATATTCTCTCCGGCTTTTACAAAAACCTCTTTAACCTCTCCGTCTTTTGGAGACTTAATCTCGTTCTGCATTTTCATAGCTTCTAAGATAAGAAGAACATCTCCTTCCTTAACCTCGTCTCCAACAGCAACTTTAACATCAATAATGGCTCCGGGCATTTCTGATTTAATAACCTGTTTGCCTTCTGCCGCTCCGCCACCTCTTCTTTCAAGCATCTTTTTCTTTAATTCGTCCATCACCTCTATCTTGAACAGATCGCCCTCTGTAATAATTTCATACACGCCGTTTCTTGAATCAACATCCGTTTCAAAAGATTCACCATTAATTATGAGAGAATAAACGCTGCTTTCTGTCAACTGAGTATCAACAATATAAGACTTCTCATCTATCACTACTTCGAATTTATCAGTATCAATCTCTTTTACATCAACTTTATATTCCACATTGTCCAATTTTGCTATATATGACATACCGTTCTCCTCTTTTTTTAGGTTGAATACCTGTATATATCACCGAAGTTCGTACCAAACATAGCAGCCTTTCTTCCGGCTTCCTTCCAAGCACTTCCGCTTGCGCATACTTCTGTGAATTCTACAAGTTTATTTTCAAGCTCTCTCTCCCTCAAATACTCCTTTATTGCAGCTGCAGCTATAGCAACCTCTTTTGAACCCTCTCTCGGCTGAACTTCAACAAGCACCTCTTTATCGACAAAATCGGTACTTATATTACCTTTTAAGAAATTTTCATTTCTCAAAACTTTTTGATGGAAAGGTATAGTTGTTTTTATGCCTTTTACAACATACTCACTCAAAGCCCTCTTCATTCTTTCTACTGCGGTTTCTCTATTTTTTGCCCAAACTATAAGCTTCGAAACCATAGGATCATAGTATATCGGAACTTCTCCTCTCGAATAAACACCACTATCAACCCTAACTCCGGGACCACCGGGCAATCTTAAACCGGTTATTAAACCGGGTGAGGGCATAAAGTTTTTATCAGGATCCTCAGCATATATCCTGCATTCTATAGCGTGCCCTACCTGGTGAATATCTTCTTGTCTATGGGTTAAGGGTTTTCCCTCTGCTATGCCTATTTGAATTTTTACAATATCAAGACCTGTAACCATCTCGGTAACAGGATGCTCAACCTGCAACCTTGTATTAACTTCAAGGAAATAAAAATTCATATCTTTGTCGACAAGAAACTCCACAGTACCTACACTGTCATAGTTTGAAGCCTCGACAGCTTTGATAGCCGCCTCTCCCATTTTATGTCTTACCTCGTCATTAATTGCCATTGAGGGTGATTCTTCTATAACCTTCTGGTGTCTTCTTTGTATTGAGCACTCTCTTTCAAACATATGAATTGCATTCCCGTGTTTATCTCTCGCTATCTGTATTTCTACATGCCTCGGGTTGATAATAGCTTTTTCTATATACATTCTATCGTCGCCAAATGCATTCAATGCCTCACCCTTAGCCAAATCATAAGATGTTTTAAACTCTTCCTCATCATTGATGAGTCTCATACCTTTTCCGCCACCACCTGCTGATGCCTTGAACATTATCGGATATCCTATCTCTTTTGCCCTTGCAAGTGCATCGTTAAGATCTTTTACAGGATCCTTCATTCCGGGAACCACGGGCACGCCGGCTTCCATCATTCTTTGTCGTGCTCTTGTTTTATCCCCAAGTATATACATAGATTCTTTATTTGGACCTATAAATGTTATGTTGTTGGATTCACAAGCTGTTACAAACTCTGAATTTTCGGCAAGAAAACCGTAACCCGGATGAATGGCATCACACCCTGACTTTACGGCTACTTGAATAATCTTATCTATAACAAGATATGATTCGTTAGCCACTGAGCCACCTATGTGATAGGCTTCATCTGCATATCTAACATGCAAGGCATTTCTATCTGCATCCGAATATACCGTAACTACTTTTATACCCATCTCTCTACATGCCCTTGCAATCCTTATCGCTATCTCGCCTCTATTGGCTATTAAAACCTTTTTAAATTTTTTATAATTAGTCATTTATAACCTCCTTCTTATAGTGGGATATTCCCGTGTTTCTTTGGAGGATTGGATTCCCTCTTGTTTTTAGTTAATTCTAAAGCCTGAATGAGTTTTAACCTTGTATCTGCCGGATCAATAATTTCATCGATATATCCCAAACTGGCAGCGACATAAGGATTAGCAAATTTATCTCTATACATCTTTACAAGTTCCGCTTTCTTTTCAACGGGATTCTCAGCTTCAGCCAATTCTTTTCTAAACAATATATTAACAGCACCGTCAGGTCCCATAACTGCAATTTCGGCTATAGGATAAGCATAGTTAACATCAGCTCTAAAATGCTTGGAAGCCATAACATCATACGCTCCACCGTAAGCCTTTCTTGTAATAAGAGTAATCTTTGGAACGGTAGCTTCAGCATAAGCATAAAGTAATTTTGCCCCGTGTATAATAACGCCGTTATGCTCTTGAGCGACTCCCGGCATATATCCCGGCTGATCTTCAAGTGTAATAATAGGTATGTTAAAAGCATCACAGAATCGTATAAATCTTGCAGATTTGATTGCAGCTTTATAATCCAAAGCACCTGCGAAAAATTGAGGTTGATTTGCCACTATCCCCACACTTCTTCCTCCAAGTCTTGCAAAACCTACAATCATATTCTTTGCATAAGCTGCCTGCACCTCAAAGAAATATCCATCATCAACAACTTTTTCTATCAAATCTTTCATATTGTAAGGTTTATTGGGATCTGAAGGAATTAAATCATAGATAGACTCCTCTCTTCTGTACGGAGAATCCTCAGTAGGCTTGTATGGAGGATCTTCGGTATTGTTCTGGGGTATAAACTGCATAAGTTCCCTAACTGTCATTAAGGCATCCTCGTCGCTTTCAGCGGCAAAATGAGCAACCTGTGTTTTTGTTGTGTGAGCCTCTGCACCACCAAGTTCTTCTTTTGTTATCTCTTCACCGGTAACGGCTTTGATAACATCAGGACCCGTAATAAACATAAAACTTGAGTTTTTAACCATAATTGTAAAATCGGTAACCGCCGGAGAATAGACTGCACCACCGGCTGTCGGCCCCATAATAACGGAAATCTGGGGTATAACTCCCGAAGATAAAGTGTTTCTTAGGAATATATCTGCATATCCTGCCAAAGACTCAACGCCTTCTTGTATTCTTGCACCGCCTGAATCGTTAAGACCGATAACAGGCGCTCCTGTTTTCATAGCCATATCCATAATCTTGCATATTTTTTTTGCAAATGCCCCTGAAAGAGAGCCGCCGAAAACGGTAAAATCCTGGCTAAAAATATATACCAATCTTCCATCAATTGTTCCATACCCTGTCACAACACCATCACCAAGTATTTTCTGTTTTTCCATTCCGAAATCATGGCATCTGTGAAGCGTAAATTTATCAAATTCTACAAAGCTTCCTTCATCAAGAAGTAGTTTAATTCTTTCTCTTGCCGTTAACTTACCTTGAGCATGCTGTTTTTCAATTCTTTTTTCTCCACCACCAAGCTCAGCCTCTGCTTCAAGTTCTTTAAACTCTTTTAACTTATCGCGCATCTTGCCTCCTCCTATAACATAAAAATATAAAACAAACTATTTACAATATAATAGATCTAAAT
This sequence comes from Desulfurellales bacterium, assembly GCA_027064405.1. Lineage (GTDB taxonomy): Bacteria > Campylobacterota_A > Desulfurellia > Desulfurellales > Hippeaceae > JAMOPP01. The sequence continues at coordinate 10,918 of JAMOPP010000038.1, read as the reverse complement.
GTAATTGTCAATAAATTTATTTAACTATCACTTCATTGTTAATTTGATTATTTTTTATTATAAACATATATTAAATTTTTTATTACTTAAATAGAAGTTAGGTAATAATTTATTTAAAGATTATATTCCAATTGAATATTGCTTTTGGGGATATTGACATAAGAGATGTTTTTTTGTATAGTAGGACACCTTCTTGCTACTTCGGGCTATTAATCTTAAAAATTTTGCAAAACAAAAAAGCAAAAGATTTAAGTAAAAATTACTTAAGGGGGAACTGTCGCTTTTTACAAAACAAAGGTTACAGATTACATTTTCTTTAACACTTAAAAAGTAAGAGCTTTTTGGCTTAAGCACCATTTTGCTCTAAAATGTAGACAAATTTTATTCATTATGTTTAGGCTTGACTGTTTGAGAACGATAATTACGCTAAAAAAGTAGTTTATTGTTGCGTATAATTTTTTGCTGAAGGAGAATTTGGAATGAAATGGATGAAAAATGCAAAAACATACACCCCACCTGATTTTGCAGTAATAAGAGACGACGAAAGGTGTATCAGATGTAAAGCGTGTGTTGAACAGTGCTCTTTTGACGCCACATTTTACGATGAGGACTTGGATAAAGTCTGGAATTGGGAAGCAAAGTGCGTAGGTTGCGACAGGTGCGCTGCAATATGCCCCGTTGAAGCAATAACAATTAAAAAAAGAGAAACCCCATACAGATATAACTATAGCTGGTATGGTCATATTGACGGACTTAAAAAAAGAGCTGCTTTTGGCGGAACGCCCGTTGTTTCTATGGGAAATGACAAACCGTATCCTGTGTATTGGGACCATATGCTTCTCAACGCATCTCAGGTGACAAACCCATCTATTGACCCTTTAAGAGAACCTATGGAACTTAAAACATTCTTGGGAAGAAAACCGGATTTTGTAGAATTTAAGAAGGACGGTTCTTTAAAAACAAAACTTACGCCTCAGATAGAACTAAATATACCTATTATGTTTTCTGCTATGAGTTACGGAGCTTTGAGCTATAATGTTATAGAATCATTAGGAAAAGCCGCTCAAGAGGTAGGCACATTTTACAACTCCGGAGAAGGCGGACTAAATAAGGACCATTATAAGTTTAAAGGGAATGTAATAGTTCAGGTTGCAAGCGGAAGATTTGGTGTGCACAAACCGTATCTCGATGTAGGCAGTGCTATAGAAATAAAAATAGGACAAGGCGCAAAGCCGGGTATCGGCGGACATTTACCGGGAGAAAAAGTCTCTCAAACCATTTCAGAGACAAGAATGATGCCTGAAGGTTCTGATGCTATTTCACCTGCTCCGCATCATGATGTTTACTCTATAGAAGATTTAAGACAGCTTATATATGCACTCAAAGAAGCTACGGAATACACAAAACCTATAATAGTAAAAATAGCGGCAGTTCATAATGTAGCTGCCATAGCAAGTGGCGTAGTAAGAGCGGGAGCGGATATAATCTCCATAGACGGTTTTAAAGGCGGAACCGGAGCGTCCCCTCAAATCGTAAGAGATAATATAGGAATTCCCATAGAGTTGGCTCTTGCCGTGGTTGATGAAAGGCTAAGGCAGGAGGGAATTAGACAACAGGTATCGATTATAGCAGGTGGCGGGATAAGATGTTCTACGGATGTAGTTAAGGCTATAGCACTCGGAGCAGATGCTGTATATATTGGAACTGCAGCCCTTCTTGCCATTGGATGCACTATGTGTCAGCAATGTCATACGGGAAAATGTGCATGGGGCATTTCAACACAAGATCCTCATTTGTCAAAAAGAGTTAATCCTGATATAGCAAGTGAAAAATTAATAAATTTATTAAATGTCTGGGCACTTGAAATCAAAGAAGTAATGGGAGCTATGGGTATTAACTCTATTGAATCATTAAAAGGCAACAGACTAAATCTAAGAGCTGTCGGATTATCTGAAAAAGATATGGAAATACTTGGAATATTGCCGGCAGGCGAGTAAGGAGCTATTAATGAAAATTGTTAAAATAAATGAAGATAACTGCGTATATTGCCACCTATGTGAAGTAGCATGCATAACTGAACACTCTAAATCAAAAGATATAATTAAGGCTTTTAAATTTGAAGAAAAACCTATAGCAAGATGCACGGTGGAGTTTAATTACCCTGTGTCATTTTCAAGTATGTGCAGACATTGCGACGATGCTCCCTGTGTTGAAGCATGCCAAACAGGAGCCATGCACAGAGATGAAAGAGGATGTGTAGTTGTTGATCCTGATAAATGCGTAGGATGCTGGATGTGTATAATGTCCTGTCCTTACGGCATTATTAAAAGGGACGAAAGAAGAGAGGTATGGGGACTGTCAACCAAATGTGATTTGTGCCCTGATAGAGAAATACCGGCTTGTGTAGAAGCTTGCCCAAACAATGCTTTAACATTTGAAGAAGTGTAAAAAGGGGATAAAAAAATGAAAATTGTAATAATAGGCAACTCTGTAGCAGCAATAAATGCTATAGAAGCAATAAGGGAGAAGGATAAAGTATCCGAGATTGAAGTAATTTCAGATGAAAGTTATATGGCATATTCACATCCTCTTTTACCGAATCTGGTAATAGGAAACATAAGCAGATCGGATAAAAGGTTCTATTACAGATCAAAGGATTTTTATGACAAAATGAATGTTAAAAGGGTTTTAGGCAAAAAAGTTGTGAAAATTTTCTCTAAAAATAAATACATTGCTTTGGAAAATAACGAGAAAATAGAATACGACAAATTGTTAATAACATGTGGCGGAACGCCTTTTGTGCCACCAATGAAAGGTGCTGATTTAAAAGAGGGCGTTCATACCCTTACCAATATCAAAGCTGCAGATAAACTCAAAAAAGACCTACCCAATATAAAAAAATGCGTGGTAATCGGTGGAGGATTAATAGGTTCAAAGGTAGCTGAAAAACTTGCAAAATATGGCATTAAAGTAACACTTGTAGAACTTATGAAGCGAGTTTTATTTCCCGTATTGGATGACACAGCGGCTGATTATGTACATAAGGAATTAAAAAAAGACAAAGTTAAGTTAATTTTGGAAGATTCGGTGGTTGAAATAAGGGGAGATAAAAGGCCAACGGAAGTTGTCTTATCAAGTGGGAAAACTATCGATACAGACGGAGTCGTTGTTGCTGTCGGAGTCAGACCTAACCTTGATTTTACCAAAGACTCGGATATCGAAACAAATAGGGGTATAGTTGTCGATGATTATATGCAAACAAACATAAACAATATTTATGCTGCGGGAGATGTAGCAGAGGCATATGACGTAATTATATCTGCAAAAAGACCCGTACCGGTTCTTCCTCTCGCTGCAAGACAGGGTAGAATAGCAGGATTAAATATTGCGGAATCGAATATAAAATACAATGGCGGATTTCCTATGAATTCAATGTCTATTGGTAAGGTTGAATTTATTTCAATGGGAATTGTTGATTCGGAAGAACTTGAAATATTAAAAATAGAAAAAGACAATGAATACAGAAAATTCTTAATAGACAACAACAGGCTTGTGGGTATGATTTTAGTTGGAAATGTAGAAAGAGCAGGCATATTCAATTGGATGATACAGAACAAATTTGATGTTTCATGGATAAAGGATACATTTTTAAATAGTGATTTCGGATGGAAATATTTTGACAAGGCTTTTAGAGTATTAAGGTTAAATAGAAAAATAAAATAACTTGGGAGACATTATGGAACTTTCTAAAGATATATCGGGATGTGGTATCGCCGGTTTTATTAATACCGATGGAACTTTAACATCCGGCATTGATATAGCCGACTCCATAAATTTAATGAAGGAGAGAGGCAATGGCTTAGGTGCCGGCTTTGCAGCTTATGGCATATACCCTGATTTTAAAGAATATTACGCACTGCACATTATGTACGACAATGAACAATCAAGAAAAAATACGGAAGCATACTTGGATAGAAAACTTCATATAGAGCAGCACGGTGGTATGCCGACCCGTATAATAAATAAAAAAAGACCTATATTCTTCGTTTATTTTGTTGAACCAAGAGAACAAAGCACAAAAGCTGAGAGTGAAGAATTTCAAAGCAGAGAAGCTGACGAGTTCATAGTAAAACTTACAATGCACATAAATGAAAAAATAGACGGCGCATATGTAGTATCCAGCGGTAAAAATATGGGCGTATTTAAAGGTGTGGGGTATCCTGAAGAGATAGCCAATCTTTTCAGAATAGATGAATATAAGGCGTATATGTGGACAGCTCACAACAGATTCCCTACAAATACACCGGGGTGGTGGGGAGGAGCTCACCCGTTTTCTCTTTTGGACTGGTCTGTGGTTCACAATGGAGAAATCTCATCCTACGGTGCAAACAAAAGGTATCTTGAGATGTACAGATACAAATGTACACAAAAAACAGATACGGAAGTTATAGCATATCTTCTCGATCTCATAATAAGAAAGCATAAATTTCCTTTGGAAAAAATAGGAGATATATTTTCGGCACCATTATGGTCTGAAATAAATAAAATGCAGAAAAAGGACAAAGAGTTTCATACCGCATTGAGAATGGTTTACGGTAGCGCTCTTCTAAATGGTCCTTTTTCAATACTCGTAGGATTTAAAGGCGGAATATTTGGACTTAACGATAGAATTAAACTAAGACCTCTTGTAGCCGCCAAAAAAGGCTCTACCGTTTATATGGCAAGTGAAGAATCCGCCATAAGATATATAGTGAAAGATTTGGATGAGGTTTGGATGCCGGATGCAGGAAAACCGGTAATTGCCAAATTAACTGAAGAAGCCTATAAAAATGTTTATTAATATACTTAAAAAGAAGATAAGGAGCTTTGTATGCACGAAATAAATGCAACAGATGTTCATTATAAAGAACTTAACGAAGAAATAAGAGAGAGCATTAGAAACAACGAACACGATTTAATCTTAGATGGTGTTTGCGGACAATATTATATAGGATGCGGTATTTCGAATTCTAATGTAAAGATAACCATAAACGGAGTACCCGGCAACGATTTAGGTGCATTTATGAATGGCCCTGTTATAAATGTTATGAATAATGCACAAGACGGTATAGGCAACACTATGAATGGAGGCAAAATAGTTATCCACGGTAGTGTCGGAGATGTACTTGCATACAGTATGCGTGGCGGTTCAATATTCGTAAAAGAAAATGTTGGATACAGGGCTTGCATACATATGAAGGCATATAAAGAAATGAACCCCACCGTTGTGATAGGAGGATGCGCAGGAGCATTTGCGGGAGAATATATGGCAGGCGGAACAATGATACTTCTTGGATTAAATAAAAGTGAAACAAGACCGATAGCAGGCGTATATCTTGCAACAGGTATGCACGGCGGTTCAATATTTATAAGGGGAAAAATAAGCCACGACATACTTTGGGAAAAAGCGGAAATTGAAGCAGTTACGAATGAAGACTATACTAATATAAAAAATAATGTAAAAGAATTTTGCAATATTTTCAAAATTGATTATAATAGAGTAATGGATGAGGAATTTGTGAAGGTTGTGCCTGAATCTTCAAGGCCATATGGCAATCTTTACATTCCGGGACCTTAAATTTTAGCTCTGGAGCACTCGTGATGTGATTTTTTCCTTAGAGCCAACACCTAACAACGGGGGGCTGGATTGGGAAGTTGTGCGGTTATGCCTCTTTTTGAGGATTTTTGCCTGCTTCTCCGACGTTCCCACCTTTCTGTTAGGTTCTAGGAAAATTTATGCACACGGTGTTTTCGGAGCTTTATAAATAGATTTATTGCAAGTAATTGTTTAAAAAAGGAAACAGCGTGGATGTTAATAAAAATGTTTTAAGAAATATATGCAAAATAGAGCGTAAGGCTCTAAATGAAACATACATATCAAGAAAAAGTTTAATAATATCCAAAAAGATTTTTCAATTAACAAGAAATTATAAGGCTATTGCCACATACAGTCCATACAACAAAGAGGCAAATCCAAACAATAATATAGGTAACAAAATCTTGTATTTTCCGAAGGTTGTCAAAGGCGATATATTTATGTGCCAAACCGATAAATTGGTAAAGGGCTACAAAGGCATACGAGAACCTTCAAAGTCAAACTGTCGCAAAATATTTAAAAAAAACATAGGTGTAATTATAGTGCCGGGCTTGGCTTTCGATAAAAAGGGATACAGGATAGGATACGGTTCCGGTTTTTATGATAAATTTTTAGCAAAATCAAGTGCCCTAAAAATAGGCGTAACTTTTGATTTCTGCGTGGTAAACAAGTTTAAACACGATTCTCACGATATCAGAATGGATATAGTGGTAACGGATAAAAAAATAATGTTTATAAAATAAGGAGATTAAAAATGGGAACAGCAACACTCATCCTAATAATATTACTTTCTATTGTTACAGGTGCTTCGTTAGGTATATTTTCATATTACAATTTCTTCATCAAAAAAAGAGAATATGCCAAACAAAATGCAGAAAGTATATTAAAAGATGCGGAGAAAGAAAAAGAAAACATAATTAAAACGGCACAAATAGAAGCTAAGGAGTACACCTTAAAAGCAAAAAACGAGATAGAGAAAGAGGAAAAGGCATCCAAAAAGGAGATGCAGAAATGGGAAAGTAGGCTTCAGGCAAAGGAGTCTTCAATTGATAAAAAACAGTCTTACTTAGATGAAAAACTCGAAAATATAGCCCAAAAACAGGAAGATATTGCAAGAATAGAAAAAGAGTTAGAAAACAAAATGAATGAGCTGGAACAAACAGTTAAAAAAGAGCAGGAAAAATTGGAAACAATAAGCGGAATGAGCAAAGAAGAGGCAAGAGCTGAAATTATAAAAAAAATAGAGGAAGAGGCTAAAAGAGATGCTGCGGGCAGACTGAAAAAAATAGAAGAGGAATTAAAGGAAGACTCCAAGAAAATTTCACAGAAAATATTGGTAAATTCAATGGAAAAAATAGCAAACAGCTATGTTGCGGAAAGGACAGTATCAACAGTCACGCTACCCAACGACGAAATGAAGGGAAGAATTATAGGACGTGAAGGAAGAAATATTCGCTCATTTGAAAAAGAAACAGGAACAGATTTAATAATAGACGACACTCCGGAGATTGTAGTAATATCAAGTTTCAATCCCTTAAGACGAGAAATCGCACGGCTTACCCTTGAAAAACTTATCAAAGACGGCAGGATACATCCTGCGAGAATTGAAGAAACTATGGCAAAAGTTAAGGAAGAACTACAGGAAGAAGCGTATGAGGAAGCCAAGAAAATAGTCTTTGATCTTGATGTAGGAAACCTGCATCCTGAAATTATTAAATATCTCGGTCTTTTAAAATATAGGACAAGCTATACCCAAAATGTGCTTGCTCATTCAGTTGAGGTTGCATATCTTGCAAGTGCTATGGCATCGGAGCTCGGACTTAACATTAAACTCGCAAAAAGATCGGGACTTCTACACGACCTTGGAAAGGCGGTAGATCAAGAGATAGAAGGTTCTCATACAAAAATAGGTGCCGATATAGCCAAAAAATATGGAGAAAATGAGTGCGTAATTAATGCCATAATGTCTCACCACGGAGAGGTTGAACCGATGTGTCCGGAAAGCGTTTTGGTTTCAATTGCAGACACTTTAAGTGCGGCAAGACCCGGCGCACGAAGAGAAAAACTCGAAAACTATATACAGAGGCTCGAGGAACTTGAAGGAATAGCAAAAACACAAGAGGGCGTTAAAGAAGCTTACGCCATACAAGCCGGAAGAGAGCTGAGGGTTATTGTTGAAAATAATATAGTCGATGATTCTCAAAGTGTAGTGCTTGCAAAAGATATAGCGGAAGATATTGCAAAAACGGTATCTTATACAGGCCAAGTAAAGGTTGTAGTAATTAGAGAAAACAGAGCTATTGAGTATGCAAACTAACTTAACAGTCCTGTTTATAGGCGATATTGTAGGCAAAATAGGAAGAAAGGCTGTTTCATCATCCATCAATAAAATTAAAAAAGAGTTTGGTGTAGATTTCACGGTGATTAACATAGAAAATTCGGCAGACGGATTCGGATTAAACAAAAAAACCTATACGGAAATAGAGCCTTATGCCGATGCCTGCACAGCAGGAAATCACACATGGGATAGATCGGAAATGGTGCAAGATATAGATTTAATGAACAAACTTGTGCGACCCGTAAATCTTCCCGACGGAATACCGGGCTCAGGCTATTTAATAACTCAAAAAAATGACGTAAAAATACTTATAATAAATGCTCTCGGAAGAATTTTTATGAATCCTGTTGATAATCCGTTTTTTGCAATAAAAAATTTACTCAAAAAAGACGAATTTCAGGATATAAAAATCAAAATAGTTGATTTCCATGCCGAAGCAACAAGCGAGAAAGAGGCCTTAGGATGGTTTTTGGATGGAAAAGTGAGTGCTGTAATAGGCACTCATACCCACGTTCAAACCGCTGATGAAAGAATTTTGCCACAAGGAACGGCTTATATTAGTGATGCCGGTATGACAGGTTGCCATGACGGTGTTTTAGGCTTTGAAAAAGAACAGGCTCTGGAAAGACTTTTAACATATATGCCAAACAGACTAAAGGTTTGCAAAGATAATCCAAAAATTAACGGCTGTATTGTAAAAATCAATAAAGAAAGCGGAAAAGCTGTATCCATCACAAGAATAAATAGAAGCTGCGATATTTAGCCTTGTATTACAGTGCAAAAGTAGTAGCTCTATAATTATTGAATTCTAAACACTATTTTCAGCGAGCACACAGACGGTAGTTTTATTTTACTTAAACTTACAACATTTTCAGGTATTGGCGATGACTTTTTAACTATCATCACAGCCGCATCATTTAAACTCTTATACTCTGAGTTTTTAGAAATTTGAACAAAAGATATATTTCTGTTCCTGTCTATCTTAAAAGACAACACCACACTGCCCTCTTCGTTTCTATACAAAGCGGATACTGGATAATATTTATGTGACGCAATCCAATAGTATAAGTTTTTGTAATTAGACTGCGATATGTTAATGTAATTCGGTTGAAAATTTTGGGTTCTATTGGATTTGCTTATGTTATTCCTCTTGTTTTTGTGAATTTTCCCTTTGGATAATAAAATATCTGTATGTTTTTTCTCTAATTTCAACATACTATCTAATTTTTTTGGCATAGCCTTTTTGCTTTTTTTATTATCGGCTATTTTACCTATACAAGATTTTACAAAAGTTTGGGAGGTATTCATCGATGGCGATGGTGTTTTGACTGTTTTACTGATGCGAGATTTTATCCCACTTCTCTTTTTATTTAATATTTCATTGTGAGATATTATATTTTTTTTACTATTTTCAGGCTGAACAATACTAACGGCGTATGTAGTTTTGTTAACGACAGATATTTTAGATTGCCGTAGGAATGAATACAAAGCTACAAAAAAGGTAAAATTAATCAGGGTAGAGATAAAAATAGAAAAGAGGACATATGTCCTCTTAGAATTTGTATGATATTTCTGCAAACACGCTTCTTGGAATCGTTGAGTATCCATAAACTTCTTCATAAAATCGGTTAAATATATTTTTTACACTAACCGATGCTTCTAAATTTTTATTTAAATTATACACGCTCGTAAAGTCAAAAACCGCATATTTGCCCGTTTGATGCAGATGGTTGGAATCATCGAATCTTTTACCTATGTATCTACCATTAAGTGTAGAGATAAACTTGTTATTCAAAGCCTTAACCGTGACATAACCTGTATAAACCCTCAAAGGTATTCTTGCTGTTTGTTCACCGGATTTAGGGTCTTTGCTTTTTGTGTATGTATAGTTGGCTCCCACTGTAATAAAATCGGCAGGTCTGGTTTTGGCACCTATTTCAAATCCTTTTGAGATTGTTTTGCCTGAGGTGTTCTTGTATGTTGATTGCCAAGTACTTGGATTAGTACAATATTCTATTCTATCCTTTATTATATTTTTGAAGTAGAGTGCATTAAACGACAGTTTTCCTTCCATAAAATTCTGAACAAAACCAAAATCCCATGTTCTAACCTTTTCAGGATTTAGGTTCTGGTTACCGCCTAAATACCATGTAGGAATTGGTGCAGAGTAGAGCTCATAAATACTCGGAGCTCTGAATCCCGTTGAATAGTTTGCTTTTAGGATTGTATTTGTCGGCTCTATTAAGTAGTTGGCGCCAAGTTTATATGTGAAGTGCTTGCCGAATGATTTATACCTATCCTCCCTTGCAACGCCCTGCAGTGTCAAATTAGAAATCCTCTGCTCTATTTCCGCAAAACCTGCATAGTTATACCTTAATTTTTTAAAGGGGCTTGTATCCTCATATTTTTCCATTTGCTGCGTTAAACCCGCTGTTATCTTTGTGTTATCTATTTTATAGCTTGCTACTATGTTAGAACCCCATCTCTTACCTTTGTAATTAGCCCAGCTTGATGACTTATAATATCTTAGATTTTGCATAAAAAACAGATTCGCTTTTAACGATAGTTTACCGAATTTTTTATTTACATACATTTTTGATAGAAGAAAATCATTTATACTCCTTAAGCTTTTTGTTTCCGGCGTATTGTTTGATGTGGCAGAATCATTCGGAGAGTATGAAGATGTCCATCCGTTGTCAAGATAATTTCTTGTTTTGTACCATTTGAGAACCGTTCCTATTTTGAAACTGTCGTCAAAATTATATTCTATCCTGCTTGAAATACTCGTTTTATGATAACCGTCTTTCTCATCACCCCTTGAATATGAGTTGTCACTCTTGTTGTATTTATCCATTTTTGAGGTGCCATCCGTATCGAAACGAGAGCCCTCCAAATAAAAGCTGAACTTTTTATACTCTCCGCCTGCTTGAACTGTCTCTTTATAT
>JAMOPP010000037.1 GCA_027064405.1 Desulfurellales bacterium | reverse complement strand
ATAGATAAGATACACGATAAGATAAAAGGTGCGGATTCTATTTTCTTGAAAAATTTTGGATTTTTGCAGTATCCGAAAAATGATATAAAAATTGATACTATTGTGAAAAAAATAATAGACGGTGATGTAACAGAAAGCGGTAATTTAACAAAACAAGAAGATAGAACAATAATAAAAACGAATGTATCGGTTGATATATCCGATGAAAAACTTAGGGACATAGCGAATAACAGGCATCTTATTTTCAGTGCTGTTTCTTCTATGGATGATGATTTAGTTGCGGCTTGTTATTATGATGACACATTAAAACCGATTATAAGCCCATATCTTACAATATCCTGTGCGCAAAGGATTCATGCTATGAAAAATAAGAAAGATATAGATATAGAACATGCAAAAACGGTTTTTAAAGATACGGTTTCTGAGATTATGCATAAAAACAAACTTATACAGGATAAGGTATCAGAGCAAATTAATGCTGATATGTCTTTGATGACGCTTCCTGAAATTCAGAGTAATATAATATTTTTAATTAACGAAGAAGCGCCATTTAAGCGTATCATTGGAGAAATAAATAAAGATCCGGCAATTACAAGTAAGATTTTAAAGTTGGTAAATTCTGCTTTCTTTGGATTTCCTAAACAAATAAAAAGTTTGCATAAGGCTGTAACAATTTTAGGAACAGAAGAGGTTCTCGGTATTTCTTTGAGTATTTCATACATCAGTTCTCTTTCAAAAAATATTAGATTTGTAAAGCATCTGTGGAAACAAACAATTGCTGTGCTGGCAATTGTTAAATTTATTGAACGCTATGCAAAAATAAACACATATGCTTCAACCGCAGCTGTATTGCACAATATGGGTAAAATGTTTATAAGTCAATATTTTATAGAAGATCATATTAAAATCCTTCAAGAATCTAAAAAAAGCAAGATAGCTTACAGTGCACTTGAACTAAAATATTTATCAAAACCTCATACGCAAATCGGATATGAAATTGCAGAACTGTGGAATATGCCGGATAAAATCAAAAATGCAAATTTGTATCACCACTATCCGTTTGCTATGTCAAAATCAACATATCTAAGCGCACTTCACAGCGCAATAATAATAGCAAACACTCTGGGCTACGGTATAGATGAAGGTAGCATGGAAGATTTGAACTATCATTCATACATACTGCTTAAACAAAAACATAATCTCAATATACTTCAAATGGTTCATAACAACAAACAGGATATTTTAAGTGGCATAAAAGATATGATGATTATTTTATCATGACAAAAAACAGTATGTATCAGAATATATTAAACTCGCTGTCTAAAAAAGAAGAGCAAAGAATACAAGGTCTTTCTTTCTTAAGCAAGGTTGTAGGCCGTGGTGTAAAATATCAAAATACGGAAGATTTTATTAAAGAATTTGCAGAGGCTGTAGAGAAAATGTACTCCAATAAAACATGCTTCTATGATTACAATTATAAAGACAAAACCTTCTACAGCAGGCGATACAATATCAATTGTCCTGATTTAACTAAAGAATTCTATGAAAAAGTGTATAAATTTCAAGACATACTTACACTTAAAGGAAGCGACATCAAAATTATCTTAAACAATGCAGATGAATGTGTAGTTTCGTGCACGATTATGCCTATTCACATTAACGGTAAATTCACGGGTACTATAAATATTTATCACACAAAGTATAACGGTTTTTCAAATGAGGCTATGCGTATTTTATCATTAGCCTATAAGATTGCTTTATTAAAAATAAATGATGCAGACAATAATAATGCCTTAAAGCGTTCATATTCAAATATAATAAGAACACTTATGAAATTACTTATGCTTACCGATAAATCTACTTACAATCACTCTTTAAGGGTTAAACATTATTCTCAGGAAATAGCAAGGCTATTGGATATACCGAAGAAGGATTACGCTATCTTAAAAACAGGAGCCTTGTTGCACGATATGGGAAAAATAGCAATCAAGGATGACATAATCAATAAACCCGACAAACTCACGGAAGATGAATTTCAAATAATAAAGCAACACACATTTGTGGGATATAAAATACTAAAACATGTAGGTATGCTCAAGAGTGTGCTCAATATAGTTTTGAACCATCATGAAAAATTGGACGGTAGCGGGTACCCAAACGGCATTAAAAATATTGACAAACTTACTCAAATTGTTGCCGTTTCGGACATTATAGATGCATTGGCTACAACAAGAGCGTACAAAGAAGATAAAAAATTTTCATTCATTGGCGAAGAATTAAATAAATTAAGATGTTCAAAACTTGACTGTGATATAATTGACGCTGCCGTAGCGTTTATTAATTCAAACAGATTTCTACTGATAAAAAAATATCTTGCAAAAAAAGAAGATAGACTTGTGAAAACTGCCGACAAAAACAGCACGGCATCAGACAAACAGGATTTGATAAACAAGCTTAGAAGCGATAATTCAAATTTAGCAAAAAGCGTCAAATTGTATAGACAGAAATTATCTTATGCAAATAGTAAAATAGAAAAGATGATGCTTTCCAAAACAGCTATGCCCGACTTTAAGAATAATAAAGAGCAAAAAAGCGATATTATAAGTGAGACAATAGTAAAACTTGCCGGAAAACATTTAAATTGCCAATCGGCTATATTTATTAAAGTTGACGGATATGAAATAAGGATGACAAAATTTGCAGGCGAGAATATAAATATTGAAGAACTTACAAAGCTTTTTTCAGATGACAAACTAAAAACAGCTATATCCTCCTTCCAAATCTATAAAACTCAAAATTGCATAAACATACCTATTAATGCAAAAGAAAGTGTTTGTTTTGTAGGGAATTGCGATTCTGTAGACGAAAAATCAATATATTCTCTGCAATCTTCCATAGAATCTGCAATACAGAGTATACAAAATCTCAAAGAGTAATGCTCTGAACTTGATTAACAATTCAAAACAATATATAAGGTTCATATGAATAAAAATAATCAAAAACTTAATCTTTTTGTTCAAAGCTTGGGCTGTCCGAAAAATACGGTAGATACGGAATTGATGCTCGGGTTTTTGGAAAAAACAGGCAATGTATCATTGACAAACAATGCGGAAGATTCGGATGTTATGCTCATCAACACATGCGGATTTATAACCCCTGCCATAGAGGAATCTTTAGATGCAATAATGGAAGCAGTCCAAATTAAAAAAAGATTTAAAAATAAAAAAATTGTAGTAGCAGGTTGTTTGTATGAAAGATACAAAGAGGAATTAAAACAGCAAATTCCTGAAGTTGACAGCTTTGTAGGGGTGTATGAGTTGGAAAGCGTTGTAAAAAAAATTCTGCACAAGGATGCGGTCTTTGATGAAGGATATAAACTCAGAAAACTACTTACGCCAAATCATATAGGATATTTGAAGATTGCAGAAGGATGCTCAAACGGATGTTCTTTTTGTGCGATACCCTTAATTAAAGGTGGTTTCAAAGATAAGCCAATGGATGAGATTATCCGAGAGGCTCAATCTTTATCGGCAAAGGGCGTAAAAGAACTCTACATTATAGCGCAAGACACAACGGCATATATGCTTCATAATAACAAAAAAAACAGACTTGTGGAACTGCTTCGACAAATTGAAAAAATAGACGGAATCGAGTGGATTCGTATTATGTATACCTATCCTCCGCATATAGATGATGAATTAATAGATTTTATTGCGGACTCAAAAAAGGTTTTAAATTATATTGATGTTCCCTTTCAGCACATAAGCTCAAAAATCCTTCAAGATATGAATAGAGGGTACGATAGGCAGACGGTTGAAGATTTAGTCAAGAAGTTAAAAAGCAAGAATATTACCATCCGTTCAACATTTATAGTCGGTTTCCCGACTGAAACAGAGGATGATTTTGAAGAATTAAAGACTTTTATTAAAAAAAGCAAGATAGATTGGGTTGGATTTTTTAAATATTACCATGAAGAAAATACAAAATCATACAATTTAAAGGATTTAGACGATGATATTAAATCCGAAAGGCTTGCAGAAATAGAACTGTTGCAGAAAAATATCTATAACAATATTAACAAACAGTTTATAGGCAAGCGTATTAAAGTAATAATAGATAAAGAGTCAGACGAAATGCCCGGATATTTTGAGGCAAGAAGTTATAGAAATGCATTTGAGATAGACGGTCTTATTTTTGTGAAAAGCAACAAGCTGTCAATAGGTAAATTTGCAGAAGTTAAGATAATAGATATTGTAAATGATACGGATTTAATGTCAGAAGAAATAGAAACTTGACTTTTTGTTTCTAATCAGGCATTTTTAGAAGGTGCAAATGAAAATTTTGCCAAATTTTAATTTAAGGTGATTTATGAATCCTCAACTTTTTTTAATGGTTATACCACTTCTTCTCGCAATGGTTGTGCACGAAGTCTCTCACGGATATGTAGCATATAAACTTGGAGATAACACGGCGAAATTTATGGGCAGGTTGACACTGAATCCTATACCTCATATAGATTTATTCGGAACAATAATACTACCTGCCATTTTGCTTATATCCCATTCTCCTCTACTTTTTGGATGGGCAAAGCCGGTTCCGGTAAATTTTTTCAATTTGAGAAATCCCAAAAAAGATTCGGCTATTGTCGCTGCGGCGGGACCTTTATCAAATATTTTAATGGCAATAGGTTTTTCTATAATTTATCACATCTTTATTTTTATACCTATTCCTTACATTCAGCAGCCTATTATAGTTACATGTGTTTATGGAGTTCAGCTAAATCTAATTTTTGCATTTTTTAATCTTATACCGATACTGCCTCTTGACGGCGGACGCATTTTGGCTGCATTTTTACCTCCGAAATGGGCTTACAACTTTGCAAAATCAGAGCCCTACGGTATGTATATAGTTATCGGTTTACTGTTTTTCGGCATATTTAATTTTATCTACTATGTTTTTGTTATGCCTTTATCAAATTTATTACTTTAAGGAGAATAGCTTTAATGAAACACTCTGTTTTAAGCGGAATGAGACCTACAGGCAGACTTCATCTCGGAAATCTGTATGGAGCATTGCTTAATTGGATAAAACTTCAGGAAGAAGATTATGAAAGATTTTATTTTGTAGCCGACTGGCATGCATTAACAACAGGTTTTGCCGACTCAAAAAAAATGCACCAAAACTCTATAGAAATGGCAGCCGATTGGCTTGCTTTTGGTCTTGAACCTGAGAAAAGCACTATTTTTGTTCAATCTTTGGTAAAGGAGCATGCTGAACTTTTTCTTCTTCTTGCTATGATAACACCTATAGGGTGGCTTGAGAGAGTTCCCTCATATAAAGATCAAATGGCTCAACTTGGAAAATCGAAGACATCAAACTACGGATTTTTAGGTTATCCTGTTTTAATGAGCGCAGACATTATTATGTATAAAGCGGCTTTTGTGCCGGTTGGAATGGACCAGGTCGCACACCTTGAATTTACGCGCGAATTGGTAAGACATTTTAATACTACTGTGGGTAAAAGTGTTTTTATAGAGCCAAAACCTCTTTTGACGGAGGTGCCCAAAATACTTGGTCTCGACGGCAGAAAGATGAGTAAATCCTATAACAATGCGATATACTTATCAGATACGGAGCAAGATACGGAATCCAAAATTAAGGTTATGTTCAGTGACCCAAGAAGAAAGCGGAAAACGGACCCCGGTGTTGCTGAAGAATGCGGTGTTTTTATGTTGCACAAAATATTCACAGATGAAAATAAATGCTCAGAGATTAAAGAATCCTGCTCAAATGCTTCCATAGGTTGTGTAGAGTGCAAAAAGATTTTGGCAAAAAACATAAATAATACACTTAGACCTGCAAGAGAAAAAAGGGCATATCTATTGCAGAAAACGGAATATGTGGAAAATATTTTAATTGAGGGCAGCAAAAAAGCGAGTATTGTTGCAAAAAACACTCTTAATGAGGTGAAAGATGCAATCTTTTCGAACAGTAGATTCTAATTATGACAAAATAAGACAAGCTTTTATTGACGATGAAACAGGATTAAACAACAAAACAGGGCTTGTATATCTGCTTGATAATTTTCTAATTCAGTATGAAAGATATGAAGAAAATATTAGTTTGATTATTTTTGATGCTGATATTAAATATGCAAGAAGTAGTGATAATATTAATCAAAGCGATATTAACTTGGCAACAGCGGATATGCTTAAAAGAATATGTAGAAGAAGCGACCTTATCTTTTTTCTTGGAGGGTCATTTTTTGCCATTTTAACAAGGGTATTGAATGGCGATGATATGGTAGATTTTTCAAACAAGATACTTAAATATATGAAAAATCTCAAACACAACGACAAGAATATCGAACTTAATGCCAAATTCGGGATAACCTTTTCAAAAAATGGCGACAGTGTTGACAATATGATGGAGAGAGCTTTGTCTGCTATAGATAGGGCAAAAGGCGTTGAAAACAACATAGTTGTAAATACATAAATTGTTAAGACGGTGCAATTTCTGACTTAATCTCAGATGTATGCAGTTTGAGTATAAGCCAAACTTTTTGTAAATTGGGTGAAATGTTATGCTGTCTATTGATATCTCTGGTTATAAAAAACTCATACTTAAATTCCTTGTTTTAGATTATAACGGAACGCTTGCTACAAATGGAAAATTAAAAAACGGTGTTAAAGAGAAGGTTAATTTATTATCAGAAAAGTTAGACATATCTGTTGTAACCGGAGACACATTCGGCACAGCATTGAAATATTTAAAAGATCTAAATTGCAAACTTGTAGTCGCTCCAAACAGAAATCAAAAAACTTTTAAAATGGAATATGTAGAATCTTTGGGAAAAGAAGGTGTTGTAAGCATAGGAAATGGAAGAAACGATGCCTTAATGCTCAAGGTTTCTTGTCTTGGTATAAGCATACTCGGGGACGAAGGTTTGTCAAAGGAAGCCCTTCTTGAGAGCGATATTATGGTCAAAGACATACTTGACGCCTTCGATTTACTGCTTTACCCGACGAAGCTTATAGCTTCTTTGAGAGGATGAGTGTAAATAGTGAGAGTGTCAAAAAGCAACTTCATTATTTTTTATCTCATTTTCAAATCTTTTATTTTGGAAACAGCAATACAATCCATATTAGGTAGCTCTTATATATTTTCCAATGGCAACACCAATACTTTTTAAAAAATAAGCTAATGTTAAGATAAAGATTATTACCTTAAATATACAATATCTCTCGTATTAATTCCGATTTTCATAAATATTGTTTCGCTTGACCACGATAAAACCTCAAAGAGTATGAACTGTGGCTTATTTTTTAGATTTAAAAAAGTTTGGAAGTTTTGCTTATAAAAAGTTTTAGACTAAAAAAGGCAAATCCTTAAGTTTACGGAAGCCATATATCAAAAATCTGTTTTGGAAAGGTTATTAAAATGGCTCCTCCGGAGGGACTCGAACCCCCGGCCCGGTGGTTAACAGCCACCTGCTCTACCAGCTGAGCTACAGAGGAGCAAATGTCGAACAACGAATACGAGTATATAAATTGTTTTCTATTTGTCAATATTTTTTTATAATAAAAAAAGAAATTCTTGACATAAAACAGTATTTTGTGTATATCTGCACATAGAATATTTATGTGCGGAGTAAGTAAGTTGAGCAATTTTGCAAATCATCTATTTTTTAGTTTATAGAAAATTAAGATAAGTTTTTATAAGGAGGGGTTATGGGAGACGATATGTCAAGAATTGTTTGGACAATTACAGATGAAGCACCTATGCTAGCTACGCATTCTTTGCTTCCGGTGGTTAAAGGTTTTTTAAAAAAGGGTGATATTGATATTGTAACGAAAGATATTTCTCTTACAAACAGAATTTTAGCGCTTTTTCCCGATTATTTGAAAGATGATCAGAAAGTTAGCGACGATCTTGCGGAGCTTGGAGAACTTGTAAACGAACCAAGTGCAAATATTATCAAACTTCCCAATATTTCTGCTTCTGTTCCTCAGTTGCAGGCTGCTATTAAGGAGCTCCAAGATAAGGGTTATGCTGTGCCTGATTATCCTGAAGATCCTCAAACAGAAGAAGAAAAGCAGATTAGTGCAAGATATGCAAAGGCACTCGGAAGTGCTGTTAACCCCGTGTTAAGACAGGGGAATTCAGATAGAAGAGCTCCTGCTGCAGTTAAAAAGATTGCTCAGAAGTATCCTACTGCTATGGGATTGCCTCTTCAGCCTTGGGATAAAAACTGCAAAACTCATGTTTCTCATATGACTGAAGACGATTTTTATGGTAACGAAAAATCTGTAACTATAGACAAAGAAACAGATGTAAAATTTGAGCTTGTAGATAAAAACGGAAATGTTACCGTTTTAAAAGAAAAACTCCATCTTTTAGACGGAGAGGTTTTTGACGGTACATTTATGAATGTAAAATCATTGAGAAAGTTTTATGAAGAGCAGATTGAAGAGACCAAGAAAGATAATATACTTTTATCTTTGCATTTAAAAGCAACTATGATGAAGGTTTCCGATCCGCCAATGTTTGGCCATGCTGTAACGGTTTACTTCAAAGATGTTTTTGATAAATATGCCGACACATTTGCTGAAATAGGCGTAAACCCAAATAACGGATTGAGTGATCTTTATGCTAAAATCAAAAAATTGCCTGAAGATAAGCAAAAAGAGATAGAGGATGATATAAAGGCTGTTTACGATAAGAATCCTGAGATTGCTATGGTTGATTCAGCAAAAGGAATAACAAATTTTCATGCGCCAAACCATGTTATAATTGATGCATCTATGCCTGTTGTAGTACGCGACGGCGGAAAGATGTGGGGACCTGACAATAAACTTCACGACACAAACGCAATGATTCCGGATAGATGTTACTCTACAATGTATCAGGTTGTTATTGATGACTGCAAAGCTAATGGTGCATTCGACCGTTCAACAATAGGAAGCGTATCAAATGTCGGACTTATGGCAATGAAGGCGGAAGAATACGGTTCTCATGATAAAACATTTATAATTCCTGAAGATGGAACTGTTAGAGTTGTAGATTCTAATGGCAATGTATTGATGGAGCACAATGTTGAAAAGGGTGATATATGGAGAGGCACTCAGGCTAAAGATGTTGCAATTAAGGATTGGGTAAAGCTTGCCGTTAACAGAGCAAGAGCAACAGGAGATCCTGCTGTATTTTGGCTTGATAAAAACAGAGCTCATGATGCGCAGATGATACAGAAGGTTGAAAAATACCTTAAAGAGTTTGATACTGACGGACTTGAGATTTCTATAATGTCTCCTCCTGAAGCTATGAAATTTTCTATTGATAGAATGAGAAAGGGATTGGATACAATTTCTGTTTCCGGTAATGCTATCAGGGATTACTTAACGGATTTATTTCCTATCACAGAAATAGGTACAAGTGCAAAAATGCTTTCGATAGTTCCTCTTCTTGCAGGTGGCGGACTGTTTGAAACAGGTGCAGGCGGCTCAGCACCTAAGCATGTACAGCAGTTTTTAGAGGAAGGTCACTTGAGATGGGATTCACTTGGTGAATTTACTGCTCTGTGGGCATCTTTGGAATACATATATGACAAAAATAAAAATGCAAAAGTTAAGGTTTTGGCAGATGCTTTGGATAAAGCTGTTGAAAATGTTTTGGAAAATAAAAAATGGCCTTCAAGAAAGGTTGGAGAGCTTGACAACAGAGGTAGTCATTTCTATCTTGCTCTGTATTGGGCTCAGGCTTTGGCTCAGCAAGATGCTGACAAAGAGATAAAAGAATTCTTCACTAAGATAGCTGAGGAATTGAGTAAAAATGAAACAAAAATTGTTGACGAACTTAACTTAGCTCAGGGACACCCTGTTGATGTAGGTGGCTATTACTATCCTGATGAAGAAAAGGCAACTAAGGAAATGAGAGCAAGCAAGACATTAAATGCAATAATAGACTCTATGTAGGTTGTATCAAAGAACTATTAAAGGTTGATAGTGTTTAATAAACTAAAGGCTACCAGTGGTGGCCTAATTTTTTACAAAAGGAGATGCGTATGGCATTAGAACAAGCACCGGTTGTTATTGATGAGAAGTTGTGTACGGCTTGCGGAATATGTATTAATGTATGTCCCAAGAATGTTTTAGAACTTGTAGAAGATCTACACATATGGACAGGATCTATGTGTAAAGTTGCACGCCCTGAGGATTGCATAAGATGTAAAATGTGTGAAACAGCATGCCCTCATTTTTCTATAAGTGTTGTTGATACGGGCGTGGAATTAACATTTCAAGACAGTCAAAATAACCAAGTTACAAAATCAAAATAGGAGGGATTGATGTCTAAAGCTCAAATAATGAATGGAAATGAGTTGGTATGTGAAGCCGCAATAGCTGCAGGGTGCAGATTTTATTCCGGCTATCCCATAACTCCATCATCTGAAATACCTGAACATCTATCGAAAAGAATGCCCGAAGTTGGCGGTGTGTTTATGCAATTTGAGGATGAGATTGCATCATGTATGGCTGCCGTTGGTGGAAGTTATGCAGGAATGAAAGCTATGACAGCATCAAGTGGTCCTGGAATATCTCTAAAGCAGGAAGCAATAGGACTTGCTTGTATGATGGAATTGCCCTTAGTAGTTGTTAATGTTATGAGAGGGGGCCCATCAACAGGTTTACCCACAAGGGTTTCGCAGGCTGATTATATGCAGGCTAGGTGGGGAACTCACGGTGACCATATGGTTATTGCAGTTGCTCCTGAAACACTTCTTGAAACATATACAGAAACAGTAAGGGCATTCAATATGGCAGAAAAATACAGAACGCCTGTTTATGTGTTGACAGATGCAGTTTTGGCTCACTTAAACGGAAGGGTTGAGTTGCCTGAGCAGTCTGAGTTAGAAATAATAGAAAGAACGCAGCCTACGGTTGATCCTAACGAATTTTACCCTTATGATGTTGAAAGATTTGGCGATGTTCCACCTCTACCTAATGCAGAGAATTTTCACAAATACAGATTTCATATGACAGGTCTTAACAAGGATAAAACTGGTTTCCCGACAGTTGATGTTAAGGCTGTAGAAGATGACGAAGAAAGAATGATGACGAAAATCACGGATAATATAAAAGACATAGAGAGTTTTGAATATTACAAAACAGATGATGCTGATTTAGTTATTGTAGCCTACGGTACAAATGCTGCTGCCGCAAGGGTTGCCATAGATGAGGCAAGAGAATCGGGATTGAAGGTAGGTATGTTTAGACCTATAACAGTTTGGCCTTTCCCTGAAACACAGGTAGCTGAGTTGGGTAAAAATTTCAATAAGATTTTAGTTACAGAGATTAACTTAGGGCAGATGCTTTTTGAAGTTGAAAGAACCGTTAAGGGTAATGCCGATATTTCAACTGTGCTTCAGGCATCAGGTGTTCCTATAAGACCTCAGCAGATATTGGATAAAATCAAGGAGGTACTGTAATGGCTACTGATTATTCAAAATATTTAAGAATGGATAAGTTGCCTTTGTACTGGTGTCCGGGTTGTGGTAACGGTACGGTTTTAAAGGCTATGATTACAGCAATTGATGAACTTGGCTGGAAGCCTGAAGATATAATGATGGTTTCAGGAATAGGATGTTCTTCAAGGGCAACAGGATATGTTGATTTTCACACAATCCATACACTTCACGGAAGAGCACTGCCGGTTGCTACGGCTATTAAGATGGCTCATCCCGGTATGCATGTTATTACATTTTCAGGTGATGGTGATTCTACTGCTATCGGCGGAAATCACTTTATTCATGCTTGCAGAAGGAATATTGATATAACGGTTATAATTGTTAATAACTGGATTTATGGAATGACGGGCGGACAGTATTCGCCTCTAACCCCTACAGGAACAAAGGCATCTACTATGCCAAGAGGTAATATAGATCCTAACTTTGATATAGCAGAACTTGCTAAGGGTGCAGGAGCGACATTTGTAGCAAGGAGTTCCGTTGCAGAGCCTGTAATACTTAAAAATTACATTAAAAAAGCTCTTGATCATAAAGGTATTTCTGTTGTTGATGCAATGAGCAACTGCCACATACAGTGGGGAAGAAGAAATAAATACGGTGACCCTGTAAAGCTTGTTAATTTAATAAAAGAATCAACCGTTTCTAAGGCTAAAGCTGCAAAAATGTCAGAGGAAGAGCTTAAAGGGAAATATGTCACAGGTATTCTTTATGAAGATAAGAAAAAGAAAGAATACACACAGGCTTATAAAGAGCTTATAGAAAAAGCACAAAAAGGTTAAGGAGAGCGGTTATGGCATTTCATTATGAATTAAGATTTGCAGGAATTGGCGGTCAGGGTAATATGTTAGCAGGAGCTATTATGGCTGAAGCCGCTATATTTTTTGACAATAAATACGCTACACAAGTACCTACTTACACATCACAGGTTCGTGGAGGCCCAACGAAAGCTGATATTATTATTTCTGACGAGCCTATCTATTTTGCAGAATCCACTCATATAGACTTTTTCTTGGCTCTTGATCAGAGAACTTACGGTCTATATAAAGGTGACACAAAAGAGGGAGCTATTGTTCTTGTTGATAACGGACTTGTAAATGTTCCTGAAGAAGATAGGAAAAAATGGGATGTTTACGAATATCCTATTGTTAGAACTGCGAAATATGAAGTCGGCAATGTTATAACAGCAAACATTTTGTCTGTTGGAATGACAGCTGAGTTGACCCATGTTATGGATGTTGACAAGATACAAAAGGCTGTTGAAGCAAGAGTTCCACCGGCATTTTTGGAGCTTAACAGAAAAGCATTCCAAATGGGTATGGATATAGCTAAAAAACTGAAAGCAGAAAAAGGTAAATAGAGAATTTATTATCTTTTTTAGGGCACGGATATTTTTTCCGTGCCTTCTTTTTCATGGAGGTTTATAATTAATCCTGAATTTTGGTTCAGTGAAAAATATACAGATAGTTGTGGCATTACATTCAAAGTAAGGTCTGTTTTATATACAAAAGAAAGTGATTTTCAAAGAATTGATATAATTGATACATATGATTATGGTCGTGTTATGCTTCTTGACGGGCTTGTAATGTATACGGAGAAAGACGAGTTTGTGTATCACGAAATGATAACATGCGTTCCTCTTTTTGCGCATCCTAACCCTAAAGATATACTGGTTGTAGGTGGTGGCGACGGAGGCACGGTGAGAGAGCTTGGCAGGCATACATATTTAAATTCTATAACTGAAGTTGAAATAGATGAATCGGTAGTTGTTGCGGCAAAAGAGTATACGCCATTTACAGGTTGCGGATACGATAACGAAAAGGTTAATTTGATTATAGGCGACGGTATAGAATTTGTTAAAAATAAAAATAATGCATACGATATAATTATTATAGACTCTACTGACCCTTTTGGTCCTGCTGAAGGATTATTTAGCGGGGAGTTCTATTCAAATGTTAAAAATGCTTTAAGGGAAGATGGCATTGTCGTAGCTCAAGCTGAAAATCCTTACTACGATCCTAAATGGATGATGCGCTCGGTAAATAATATGAGAAAAGCCTTTCATAACAATGTTGAGTGTTATCTCGCATATATACCTACATACCCTTCCGGGATGTGGAATTTTGCACTGGGATATAAAGGCAAGAAGGCGTCTGAGTCATTTGATATTAAAAGATATAAAAATTTAAATTTACATTTTAGGTATTATAATAAAAATATCCATAGGGCGTGTTTTGCTCTACCTGAATTTATGAAAGAAATAATGCAAACAATTTAAAAATGTATATATATTCCAACTGAGATTTATGTTGGTATTCGGAGGAAATCTTATGGAAGCGTCCGTTTTACAGGAATTAAAAGAACGATTGCTTTATTTAAAACATGAAATTATGTCAAGAATAAAAGAGAATACGGATAAGGTTAATAAAATTATGATACGAGGTGATGAGGGTGATTTTTCAGATGCCGTTTATACAAAAGACATTCTATATGACCTTTTGGAAAAAGACAGACAACACCTTCGTGAAATAGAGGAATCTTTATACAGTATAGAAAAGGGTGACTACGGAAGGTGCCGTATGTGCGGAAAAGATATAGAAATAGAACGAATGAAAGCAAAACCTACAGCAAAATATTGTATAAAATGTAGAGCTGTTGTTGAAGGTAAAAGATAGCTTAACTTTTTTAATAAATTTTGTTTTTCCAAATAATTGTATAGTATGTTCTGCGAAGAGTGGCTTTTATCTGTGCGACAAATGTTTAAATTCGATTAAAATATACGATAAAAAAAGATGTAGCATATGTTCAAGGCCAATTTTAAGTGGCGATATATGTGGCGTATGTTTATCAACTACAAGATACTATTCCAATGGTTATTCGCTATTTAATTACAAAAATGATACAATAAAGAAGATTATAGAGTTTATTAAATTTTTTAATAATCCTAAATTGGTAAACTTTCTTTTTTATTTTAGAAAAGAAATATTAAATTTGGCAATATTTGACGGTGTTGAATGCATCGTTCCGTCACCTATGCATAAAGACGATATTCGTGCAAGAGGTTATAATCAATCGGTATCAATATCAAAAGTCTTATCTAAAATCACAGGTTTGCCCGTATGCTATGATATGATTTTAAAAATTAAAAAAACAAAAAAGCAGGTTGGTCTGAATTACAACGGTAGAAAGCGAAATTTATCGGGGGCTTTTCAATTTTGTAAAAGTTATAATGTTAAAAAGGTTCTAATAGTAGATGATGTTTTTACAACAGGCTCAACAATTAACGAATGTGCCAAAATTTTAAAATCAAGAGAGATAGAAAGCAATTTTTTTACAATAGCCATCACGCCTTCTTATTCAGATTAAATTCTTTACAAAATTAAATTTAGTTTATACAATCATAATAAATAATATCTAAGGATTGGTTATTTATGAATCATTTTATTGAGTGGATGCCGATATGGTTTATAAACCTGCTGTTAAGCGTTCTTGTGGGTGGATTAATAGGTCTTGAGCAAGAGTCGTATCATAAAAATAAGGAGCAAAAACATATTGGCGGGATAAGAACCTTTTCTTTAATATCAATGTTGGGGTTTTCGACTCAATACTTCATAAAAAACACAACTTTTTTAACAGCTGTTTTTATAAGTTTTGTATGTTTGATAACGGCAGAGTATATCTATGAAGCAATTTATTACAAAAGAAAGGGCATAACAACCGAAATAGCCGGTATGTTGGCATTTATAGCCGGAATAATGCTTGCATCGGGATATGCTGTTGAGGCATTCACGGTAAGTATTTTTATAACACTGATTTTAAGTGTCAAACAGCATCTACACGAATTTATACATAAATACATAGGAGAGGAAGATATTATAGCTGTTGTTAAATTCCTTATTGTAACGGTTGTTTTATACTCAATTCTTCCCAATAAATCCTATACGAGTCTGCTCATAAATCCTAAATCAATATGGCTTATGGTTGTTCTAATATCATCCATATCGTTTGTTGCATATTTTACAGTAAAAATTTTTGGAACCAATAAAGGTATTATGGTAACCGCTTTTCTTGGAGGATTGATAAGTTCAACGGCTGTTACTCTTGCTTTTTCCAAGAGATCAAAGGAAAAACCTGCCATTTCCGAAAGTTTGTCCTATGGTATTATTTTGGCATCCATTATTATGTTTTTAAGGCAATTGATAATTGTATTGATTTTATATCCCAGACTATCTGAACATTTCGCAGTTTTTGCTATTTCTTTATTTATAGTAGGGGTTGTGATTATTGTTGTGGGATTAGGAAAAAAGGAAAAAGGTGTGGAAGTTCAGTTCTCTAATCCATATGAGCTTTCATCCGCTCTTATGTTCGGTTTTTTTTATGCTCTTGTTCTTGTTTTATCACGCATTGCCAATAACAATTTCGGTTCTGCCGGAGTTTATGTATTAGGTTTTATCTCAGGTGCGGCGGATGTTGATCCTATCACAATATCTATGTCACAGCTCTCAAAACATTCATCAATACCTATCGATGTTGCACTTACAACAATAATGATAGCAAGTATAACAAATACTGTGTTTAAGGGAATTTTGTCATCAATATTCGGAACAAAAAAGCTATATATAAATGTGTGGAAAGCATTCTCAATTTTATCGGTTGTCGGAACTATATTTATCCTGTATATACACTTTTCATAACGAATCAAAAGCAACAAGAAACAAACTTGTTTTTATAGCATATGAAATAATAGCCATAATATGCCTATTACAAACGGAAGCAAGACAATCAAAAACAATTTAAGCACCTACATAAAAACAATTTCTCAAGTAACAAAAAATCAATCTCTCGCCATTGCTTAAGATTGACCCGCAAGAAAAATTTAGTGGTGCGCCCGAGAGGATTCGAACCTCTGGCCCACGGCTTAGAAGGCCGTTGCTCTATCCAGCTGAGCTACGGGCGCATAAAAATGGTCGGGGTGAGTGGATTCGAACCACCGACCCCCTGCTCCCAAGGCAGGTGCGCTAACCAAGCTGCGCTACACCCCGCACCAAAACCAGGAAACATTTAACATATTTTTATATATAATTCAATAAAAAAAATTATATTGTTAATAAAACGCTTTTTTTTTGTTGAAATGTCACCATAAATACGCTTATTACCGATTTTTTGCTTGTCGGTATTTTGTCCAATATTTTTTTATTGTCGTTTTTGGCAAATACATCAATTTGTTTACCGGCAATGTGAAAAATTTTAGAGTTGAGTTGACAGACAGCGTTGCCCATCAGCTCAAAAACGACCTAAAGAACATCAAGATTGAGATAAAATCTTAGACATAATGTTCATTAACCCACTCAACACCTTGCCAGATGGTGCCTGTGAATCTTTTCTTTACCTCAAATGGTTTTTTGTCTTTTTCTGTTACCACATAACACTCAAACTCCACAATTTCTGTAAATCTTGAGTCTTTTTTTATTTTTTCAAGAAACTTTTTTTTAACGCAAAAGGCATCCATCAGTTCTATGATTTTTCCATTAACTACCCTTGCTACTCCAAACATATTTTCCAAATCATTATCTCTGCCCCAACTTCTTTCCATATCTATAGGAGCATGTTTCTTTTCTACTATAACCCAA
>JAMOPP010000036.1 GCA_027064405.1 Desulfurellales bacterium | reverse complement strand
TAGGTTAAGCTCCTTATGTAAAAAATGAACTACAAAAAATGTTATTATCACGGATGGTATTAAAAGATATAGTTTGCCATAGCCGACTGTTTCTAAATTTCCCATCATCCAACGCATTGTTGTAAACGAAAGAGCAAAATTGCCTATGTATTGAATAAAAAGTATCAAACTTGAGAAAAAGAAGTTTATTGCAACACCGGACAAAAGGAGGCTGTATCCTGTCCCTCCTGCCGCTAATCCGAATATATAAACTAAAAATGTGGCGGTTATTGCTCCTAAAAAAGCAAATGCGGATTCGCCACCGTAGAAAAATAGTCCCATCTGGAGATACAAAACAACACCAAATGCTGCCCCGCTTGCCGTGCCTAATGTATAGGGTGTTGCAAGGTCATTTTTGAACATTGACTGAAATACGGCTCCGTTTACGGAAAGACCTGCCCCAATAAAAAATGCCGTTAAGAGTCTCGGTATGCGCAAACTGTATACTATGAAGTTGTTTGTGGAGTTCATATTTACAAATACTATTACTGCCATAATTATTACTGATGACAAAATTATCGCCAATGTTCTTAACGGTTTATTTTTCATGAAAAAATTTATATATTTTATCTTTATCTACCGATAGGTCGTAAGAGCTGAAAATATTTTTAAAGTTGCTGATTTTATCGGGTTTTCCGTTAAAAATTACTTTTCCCTTTTTCAAAGCTATAATTTGGTCGGACAGCTTTTTTGCAAATTCTATGTTATGGGTTACGAGTATTACCGTTATAAATTCTTTTAAAGTTTTAAATATATCCTCAATGTGTTTTTTGTAGGATACATCAAGAAATGTTGTCGGTTCATCAGCAAGAAGTATTTTAGGCTGTTGCGCTATACACGACGATAAATATACAAGTTCAAGTTCACCGCCTGAAAGTTGCCACAGTTGTTTGTCCGATAATCTGCTTATGCCTACTATATCCAACGCTTCATAACATATTTTCTTATCTTTTTTGCTATTAGTATAGTAAAATTGGTAAGGATACCTCGAAAGCAACAAAAATTCAATGACGGAAAAGGGTGCTTTTATTATATGTTGAGGTAGTAAGGATACTATGCGCGCAAGATGCTTGGAACTATAATCACTTACCCTTTTTCCAAAGATAATTACGCTTGATGATTTTTCAATGCCGGCTATTATTTTTAAGAGTGTTGTTTTGCCTGCTCCGTTTTCTCCTATAATTGAGCAAAAACTCTTTTCTTTAACGGAAAAATTTACATCCTGCAAAATTGTGTTTTTTGATATTGTTTTTGTAAGATGGGAAACAACTAATGCATTATTTGTCATCGTTAGTTTTTATAAAGCAAGAATGCTATGTTTTTGATTACATCTATAATTCTTGGGGACGGTGTGATGTAAATATTTTTTGAGAGTGTATAAATTCTGTTATGTAAACTTGCTTTTATGGGCAATTTTTTCCAATTTGTTATTGATTTTGTATCTCTTTTTTTCTCTCCGAGAATAAATATGGCGTAGGGATTGAGTTTAATAATGCTTGATAGAGACATATTAGCCCAGGAAAGATTGCCCTGATAAATATTTTTGGCGCCTATAATTTTTATAATATCGCCGTAGATGCTTTTATTGCCTGCTACTATAATTGTTGATGTTCCCGGAGAGCCGAAGCATATAAGAATTTTACGGTGCGGATAATTCTTGTATTTTTGCTTAATATTATAGATTTCTTTCTTTAATTTACCGCTCATAATTGAGGATTTTTTATAATTACCGCAGTATCTACCTATAGTATTTATGGAGTTTATTATGTTATAAATACTGTTATGGTGCACTATAAGTGTTTTTATGTGTAATTTTTTTATCTGAGAGGCAAGCCTGTTTTGTCTGTATGTCATAACAACCACACTTGGTTTTAAATTTATCAAGGATTCAAAATTCACATCATAGTATCCGCCTATTTTAGGTATTGTTGAAACCTTTTTAGGCCATCTTGCGTATCTTGTGACACCAACTACATTATTTCCAAGTCCCATATAGAACAAGGTTTCCGTTATACTTGGTGCAAGGGATATAATTCTTTTACACCCTGCATTAGCGTTAAACATATATAAAATATTTATAAATATAATTATTGCAGCAAGTCGAACTATAAACAGCATAAAAACTCCAAAATAACCTGCATAAATATTACACTACTCTGTTTTTATGTCAAGCATCGCAAAAGTGTTACAAGCCAAGCATATGAATATACCCGTCACCCGTTTTATTTAGGAAACAGATAAATTTCTTAAAATCCTTTTTTTTTGTAAATAAATCCTTTATTTTATTAAAACTTTTACTAAAAGCGGGCTAAGTATTCTATGTTTTTTAATTTTTATACTATTTCAATACAAACTTTACACATACTTTATAGTTATTGACTAAAAAAAATTTTTTTGTATACTTAAAGAAAATAGGTTCAAGGGAAGAGGGGTGGAATTCCCCCACTGTACCCGCAGCCGTAATAGATTTTATGTTTTTTGCAAAAGCCACTGCCTTTTTGGTGGGAAGGCGCAGAAAATTATCTTAAGTCGGAAGACCTACCTATTGTTTGCTTTAACTTTTATTCGGCGGGAGTTCCGGATAAAATGTAAAAGCTTTTTTTAATTTATATATTGTTTTTATATCGGAGGTTTTATGCGTATTGGTAAATTTTTATTTAGTGCGTGTGTGGTATCTGTTCTATCAACAGGCTTAGCTTATGCGGATATGGGTAACATTACGGTGACTGCCACAAGAAATGCGGTAAAGGTTGCTCAAACGCCATCAAAGGTAAGTATTATAACGGCAAAGCAGCTCAAGGATAAGGGTATTTTTTATGTAAAAGACGCACTAAAGGATATACCCGGTATTGCTATTTCGTCAAATGGTCCATTTGGTGGCACAACAGGTCTGTATATGAGAGGATTGAAAACAGAATATACAAAGGTGCTTGTAGATGGAGTTGATGTGTCTGATCCCTCAACCACTCATGCAAGTTTTGATTTTGCAAATTTAACAACAGACGATATTGAAAAAATAGAGATAGTGCAGGGTGCTCAGAGTGGCTTATATGGCTCGAATGCAGTGGGAGGCGTGATTAACATTATAACAAAAAGGGGTTATGGTAAACCGTATTTTAAATATGCTCAAGAAGCAGGCTCGTTTCACACATATAAAGAGACAGCTCAAGCAGGCGGAGAGTATAAAAAGTTCAGCTTTTATTTGGAGGGCTCTCGTTTCGATACGGATGGCACCTCAAAAATGGATAAATACAACAAGAGTGACAACTCATATTCAAGGGGTGATGAGAA
>JAMOPP010000035.1 GCA_027064405.1 Desulfurellales bacterium | reverse complement strand
TACTATGACATTTTGCACATGTTACAGATGAAACAGCAGCCTGAACAGTCCAGTTTGCACCCTTAAACGGATGTGCCTTGAATGCGGTTGGGTAATCCTGAGGGACAACATGGCACTCAACGCATCCCACACCCTTCTGCGCATGCTTTGAATGTGCCCAATCCTTGGCTATGCCGGGATCTTGAGCTTTGTGACAAGACAAACACTGCTGTGATGTAACCTTTGGGTTGGGCTTAAAGTTTTTAAGTTTTGTGAAATTCTTGTTGCTATCTAAAGTTGCCCCGGCAAAAGCAAAAGATGAAAATGCCATCACTACCAATAATGCTTTAGCCGTTTTGTCCGATAATGTAACCAAAAAATTAGCGATTTTACTCATCACTCCTCCTTTACATAGAATAAATACTATACAAATACGCTTCAAACCGTTCTTTCATTAAGTATGTAAACAGAAAACACCCGTCACATATCACAATATATTCCATTTAATATAATGTGTCAATAGTTATTATCAATTACCAAAGCAGTCCCAACTTAATTGTGTTACCATTATCGCAGTGATTTTACTGAAATCGTAAGTGTATTTTAAAGCTTTTCTTTTAAATATTTTGATGTATAAGAGTTGAAATTTTTCACAATATCAGAAGGTGCGCCGAAGGCAGATATTTCTCCGCCGTTATCTCCGCTTCCCGGACCTAAATCTATTATATAATCTGAAGATTTGGCTATGTCCATATTGTGTTCAATAACTATTACACTGTTTCCCGCATCTACAAGTTTTCTTAAAACGGCTATAAGTCTTTTAATATCGTCCATATGAAGACCTACAGACGGCTCATCAAGCAGATAGAGTGTGTTTCCGACAGGAGGAGAAATTAGAAATTTTGCTATTTTTATTCTCTGAGCTTCGCCACCGGATAGAGTAACTGCATTCTGTCCGAGTTTGAGGTATCCGAGGCCTACATCCTTTATGATTTTAAGTTTGTTTTTTATTTTTGGTATATTCTCAAAAAACTTATAAGCCTGATTGACAGTCATTTGCAGAACTTCATATATATTTTTACCTTTATATTTTACATTAAGTGTTGTTTCATTATACCTTTGACCTTTGCATTTATCACATTCTATATAAACATTTGCCATAAACTGCATTTCAATTTTGATATGACCTTCTCCTTTGCATTTTTCGCATCTTCCGCCCTTTACATTAAAGCTGAATCTTGAGGCATCGAAACCCTGCATTTTTGCGTCCTCTGTGCGAGCAAACAGTTCTCTTATGTCGTTAAAAACGCTTGTGTATGTTGCGGGATTACTTCTTGGAGTTCTGCCAATGGGTGATTGACTAATGCTGATGATTTTATCTATGGAATCAATATTTTCTATGCTTGCACATAGTTTTTGAGATTTTTCGCCCATTTTATATGATTTTGCATATTCGTAAAAACAGTCAAAAATTAAAGAACTTTTTCCACTCCCTGAGACCCCCGTTATGCAAACAAAGGTGTGGAGGGGTATGTCCACCGTTATATTTTTTAAATTGTGCACCTTTGCACCCTTTATTTTTATAAAGCTCTTCGGTTTATTCAATTTTTTTGGGACATCTATGGTAAGTTTGCCTGATAAATATTTGCCTGTTAAAGATTTTTCATTCCTTTTTATCTCTTCCGGTGTTCCGCAAGCTACTATTTCTCCGCCATTTATTCCGCTTTGAGGTCCCATATCAATTATAAAATCCGACGATTCTATTATATTTTCATCGTGTTCTACAACAACAACCGTATTATCGTTATTTTTTAGATTTTTTAATGTTTTTATAAGCTTGTCGGTATCCCTTGGATGAAGTCCTATTGACGGCTCGTCTAAAACATATATAATTCCGCTTAAGTTGCTTCCGGCTTGTGTTGCGAGCCTTATTCTTTGAGCTTCTCCACCTGATAGAGTGGCTGCACTTCTATCTAATGATAGGTAGTCGAGTCCTACATCGAGAAGAAATTTAAGACGCGTTTTTATCTCTTTTAAAATTCTTTCTGCTATTTTTAATTTATGTTCGTCAAACTGCTTTTCTATATCGCAGAAATATGTGTAGGCATCGCTTATTTTTAATTTTGTTACATCAATAATATTTTTTCCTAAAATTTTAACCGATAGACTCTCTTTATTCAATCTGTCTCCGTGACAAACGGGGCACTCCATATTTTTCATAAGTTCAAGTATGTCTTTTTTAACCTTTGCACTTTCTGTTTCTGTAAACTGTTTTGATATTAGATTTGTAACGCCACTCCATTTTTTCTTAATTTTTCTTCCGTTCATTGAAAATTCAACAATTTTTTCAGGGTCACCAAAAAGAATAACATCCTTTTCATGTTCACCTAAATCTTTAAATGGCGTATAGATATCTATACCAAATGAGAGGCATACATTAATTAAAAAGGTTTCGTAATATGAATACTTCATCTTTCTCCATATTTTTATAACACCTTCACGAATAGACAAATTATCATCAGGTATAAGTTTGTTTATGTCAAGTTGATGTTTTACGCCGAGTCCATAACATTCCGGGCACGCACCCAAAGGAGAGTTGAAGGAAAAACTTTGAGGTGTTATGGTTTTATAGCTTATTCCGCAGTAGGGACAGGCAAAATCCTCCGAATAAATTTTTATTTCATCCGTGTCTATATTTTTTATATACATTATTCCATTGCCTTTTTTTAAAGCAAGTTCAATGGAGTCTGATATTCTCTGTTTGGATTCTTCCTTTACCTTTAATCTGTCAACGACAAGGTATATATTGTGTTTTTTGTTTTTATCTATTTTAACTTTATCTTCAAGCAGCATTTCTTCATTATCAATGAGAATTCTAACAAAACCGTCTTTTTTAAAGTTCTCTAATTCAGATTTGAAAGAGCCTTTTTTGTTCACCGCAACGGGCGATAATATAAGTATTTTTTCGCTTTTTCTTTTCATAACATCATTAATTATGCTTTGAGTATCCTGTTTATCTATTTTCCTTCCGCATAAATAACAAAATGCATCCCCTGTATGAGCAAAAAGTAGTCTCATATAATCATAAATTTCTGTTATTGTACCTACGGTTGAGCGTGGATTGTTTGATACGCTTTTTTGATCGATACTTATTGCAGGTGACAATCCGTAAATAGCTTCAACATCCGGTTTTTCTACCTTTTCCAAGAATTGACGGGCGTATGCGCTTAAGGATTCTAAATATCTTCTTTGACCCTCAGCATACAAAACATCAAAGGCAAGAGTCGATTTTCCGCTGCCGGATAAACCTGTAATGACCGTTATTTTTGACTTTGGTATATCAATATCTATATTTTTAAGATTGTGGACTTTTGCCCCTCTGATTTTAATAAATTTCATTATTTAATTATTGGTAGTATTTTTCCTGAAATTCCTGCTCTAAGTTCCTAAAGGTGGCAATTTCTTTTGTAAACTGTAGATTCACTGTTCCGATTGGTCCGTTTCTCTGTTTTCCTATTATTATTTCCGCTTTGTTCTTGTTATCTTCTTTGTTTTTGTTATAAACCTCATCTCTGTATATAAACATAATTACATCTGCGTCCTGTTCTATTGCTCCGGATTCTCTTAAATCAGCCATCCCCGGGCGCTTATCATCTCTCAACTCAACACCCCTGTTAAGCTGCGAAAGGGCAATAATAGGAATATCGAGTTCCTTGGCAAGTATTTTAAGAGACCTCGAAATTTCAGAGACCTCCTGTGTTCTATTTCCTGCAGATGTGCGTCCTTCTATAAGTTGCAGATAATCTATAATGAGCATATCTATATCTCTTTCTATTTTCATTTTTCTTGCTTTTGTCCTGATATCCATAGATGTAACTAAAGATGAATCATCTATATAAACCTTAACTTTTTTTAATTTATCGAGAGTCTCAACAACCTTATCCCACTCTTCATTGTTTATAAAACCGGTTCTTAAACGATACATATCAACATTAGATAAAGAAGAGACCATTCTTAAAATCAATTGTTTTGATGTCATTTCAAGGCTGAAAATTCCTATATTTTTCGAGTGTTTTACTGCGGCATTTAAAGATGCATTTATAGCGAAAGCCGTTTTACCCATACTTGGTCGTCCAGCGATTATTATCAAGTCTCCTTTTTGGAAACCGTTTGTTTTTTCATCTAATTTGTTAAAGCCTGAGGGTACGCCGGTTATTGTGTTTTGTCTTTTTCTTAAAGCCTCCAGATACTCTGCCGTTTCATCCGCCGATTCCTCCAAAGAGATATAGCGGTTCGTTTTATTGCTTGATATATCGAATATTTTCTTTTCAGCCATATTTAAGACTTCTTCAATATCTTCAGGCTCATCATAACATATATTTGCAATTTCGGAAGATATGCTTATAAGTTTTCTTAAAACGGCTTTTTTGTGGATTATTTTTGCATAGTATTGAGCGTTTGCGGGAGCAGGAAGGTAATCTATTAAACTTGCTATATAAGATGAGCCTACGCCCTCTATTAATCCTTTTTCTTCTAAAGAGTTTGTTACGGTTATTATATCGAAGGGAATACTTTCAGAGTAAAGTGATTTAAGGGTTTCAAATATTACCGCATTTTTTTCATCATAAAAATGAGGGGTATCTACAATTTCAAGAACATCACCTATTTTGGAATTGTCGAGGAAGAGGGCGCATAAAAGTGCCCTCTCAGCCTCTATTGCTTGGGGGTAAGATCTAAGTATTTTTTCATTCTTCATTAGCAGCTTTTACGATAACCTTAACCACTGCTTTAATCTCTCTGTATATTGCAATTTCGACTTTATGCTCTCCGACAGTTTTAATGCCACCTTCAGGAAGTCTGATATCTTTTTTGTCCACTTTATCGTTCAATTCTTTGAGTTTTTCATAAATATCCGCCGAAGTTACAGAACCGAAAAGTTTGCCCTTTTCTCCGGCTCTTGCTTCTATTTCTATTGAAACATTGTTTAATGATGATTGAATAGCCTTTGCATCTTCCATTATTTTCTCAACCTTTTTCATAATGCTTTTTCTTTTTGCCTCTATAAGCTTTATATTTGCTTTTGTTGCTCTTAAAGCCTTTTTCTTAGGTATGAGAAAATTTCTTGCATATCCAGCTTTTACATCTTTTGTATCGCCGGCATAGCCCAAATTATCTATATCTTCAAGAAGTACTATTTTCATTTAATCCTCCCTATCCTTTTAATTTTCTGTCAACAGTAAAAGGTAAAAGAGCCATAACGCGGGCTTTTTTAATTGCCTGAGTTAAAATTCTTTGATGTTTTGCGCATGTTGCTGTTGTTTTTCTGCCTATTATTTTATATCTGTCCGTTATGTATTTTGATAACATATTCACATCTTTGTAGTCTATTTCATTTATCTTGTTAGAACAGAAATAGCAAAATCTCTTTTTCGGATATCTAAAAAATCTTTTTTTTCTCTTATATTCAGCCATTTTTGCCTCCTAATTTAAAATGGTATATCGTCATCTTCGGTCCCTGATTCAACATCGTTGGAGAAGTCCGAAGAATTTTTGGACTTACCGGAAGATAAAAATTGGAAATTATTTAAGGTAATCTCATGTTTACTTCTTCTGTTTCCGTTATTATCTTCCCAAGTTCTGTATCTTAATCTTCCCTCAACAAAAATAGGCGTGCCTTTTTTGAAGTATTCAGCAATAGTTTCCGCCTGTTTGCCGAAAGATACCACATCAATAAACAGAACCTCTTGTTTTCTGTTGCCCTGTTCGTCTTTTCCAATCGGTGTATTCACCGCTATACCGAAGTTGGCAACGGCAAGTCCGCCCGGTGTAAAGCGTAGCTCAGGGTCTCTTGTCAAGTTTCCCATAAGAAATACTTTATTCAGGTTTGCCATCGACCTGTTCCTCTGTATTCTCGGCGTTTTTAGGTTTCGGTTGATATTTGGCTATATCCTTATCAAGCATATTTGTATGCATAAACCTCAAAACATTCTCTACAATTCTAAGCCTTTCCTCAATAATTTTAGGAACCTGGCTTTCTGCTTTGTAGTGAACGAGGATGTAGTATCCCTGTTTAAATTTTTTAATAGGGTAGGCTAAATTTCTTTTTTGCCAAACCTCGTTCTTTAAAATTTCCCCTTTGGCTTTGCCAATTCTTTCACCGATATCATCCATAACCGACTTTAATTCTTCCTCTGAAACAGTCGGCTGAACAATATACAGTAGTTCGTAATAATTCATCAAAAACCTCCTTTTGGACTCTTGGCTTTTCATTTTAGAAAAGCAAGGACTTTCAAACCTCGCATAATACTTAAATTTATCACAAAAAGCAATGTAAAAATATCATAACTTTATCGATAGCATTCCAATCGATTACCATTCACTCGATAATTTATATACATTGTTGTTTTTGTGTTAATCAAATTTTGGTATATCTTTAAATGGTGTTTTTTATGCAACTGTCTGATTCTATTGCAAAAGTTAAAATTAAGCTTATCCACTTCATAACTAATTGCACTCTGTTTTATTTTTCTTCTCTTGAATAGGGTACACCAAGTTCTTTTGGCGGCTGTATATGTTTTGTTTTAACAATAATGCTACTCAAAACTATAACAATAAATGTTACAAGATAGGGAAGCATATTGAGAATAGCCGAAGGTATGGTTGTGCCCTGTGCCTGCAACTGAAACTGCAGAGCGTTTATGCTACCGAATAGATATGCGCCAAATATAGCCTTCAGCGGGTCCCACATAGCAAAAATTACAAGTGCTATGGCTATCCAGCCTCTTCCTGCTGTTATGCCGTCAAGCCAAAAAGGAGCATAGCTTATTGTTAAATATGCTCCGCCTGCACCAGCCATTAATCCACCGAAAAATGTCCATATATATCGAGTTTTATAAACATTGATACCCATTGCATTTGCTGCTTTTGCATTTTCTCCCACCGCTCTTAGATTCATACCAATTGTGGTTTTGTAAAGAATAAACCACGCCACAGCAACTAAAGCATAGGATGAATAAACTATAATATCCTGATTGAATAAAATAGTTCCCACAAATGGTATCTTTGACAGTAAGGGAAGCTGTATGTTTTGCGGTGCAACGTCCAAATTCATATTTATCCATTTTTGACCATAGAATGTAGTAAATCCTGCACCAAATATTGTTAGTGCAAGTCCGCTTACTATCTGATTTCCTCTGAGAGTAATTGAGATAAATGCATGTATTAGTGATGCTATTCCTCCCGATAGAACACCTGCCATGAATCCGAGATATGGATTATGAGTGATGTACGACACCATAAATCCGGAAAAAGCTCCTATAAGCATCATACCCTCGATACCAAGATTTAATATTCCGGCTCTTTCTGTAAATATTTCACCTATGGTAGGGAAGAGTAGTATGGTGCCGGCTTTTACGGCGTTGGAAAGAAGTAAAATTACAATGGCAGAATGATGCATACTGTTCATTTTTTCCACCTTAGAGTGTAGTTTAAAAATATTTGTGCACCAACAAGACTAAAAAGTGCGATGCTTTCTATTAATCCTACAATTCCGTAGGAAACTCTCATACTGATTTGAATAGAATACCCCCCGGATGCAATGCCTCCAAAAATAATAGAGCTGAAAAAACATACAATCGGGTTTAGATAAGATATCCAAGCTACAATTATTGATGTATATCCGTAATTGGCGTTTATTTTTACCTGAAGAAAATGAATAATTCCTGAAACCTGAACCATGCCGGCAAGACCCGCAAGAGCGCCGCTTATCGCCATTGCTATAATTATATTTTTACCAACATTTATACCTGCATATTTTGCAGTTGTTGTATTATTGCCTATAATTTTTGCCTCGTAGCCAAATTTTGTCTTTGATATAATAAACCATATTGCAATAATAGCCAAAATGGCAAAAATAAAACCGAGGCTGATTCTTGTATGCTCAAAAATAATTGGCATCTGTGCTGAATCGGGGAATGGTTTGGATAAAGGAAAACCGTAACTTGTGGGATTTTTCCAGCTACCATACATCAAAAATTTCAATACAAAAAGTGCAATGTAATTTAGAAGCAGGGTTGATATAACCTCATTGACTTCCCAAAAAACCTTTAAAATTGCAGGTATAATAGCCCAAATCATTCCCCCAACCATTCCTCCGACTACCATCATAGAGAGCATAAGAGGCTTTGGGATATCAGCAGGCATAAAAATTGCAAAGTATGAACTAAATATTGCGCCCATTATATATTGTCCATATGCACCTATATTCCATATACCCATTCTGAAAACCAAAATTAAGCCGGCACTAATCAGAAGAAGCGGTGTAGCGGCTGTAAGCGTCTCGGAAAAAGCGTACCAATTTCCGAATGCATTTAAAAATAGGGACTTATAAACCGTGTAGGGATTTATTCCAACAATTAAAATTGCGACAGCTCCGAACAGTACCCCTATCAGTATGGAAACTACAGGTATTGTGATTTGAAGTTTTTTCGGTATCTTTTTTCGTTTTTCAAAATAAAACATTACTGTATATCCTTAAATCTTTTTCCCGCCATCATAAGCCCTATTTGATTTTTGTTTACGGTATCAGAATCTACAATGCCCATAATTTGACCTTTGTAAATAATGGCGATTCTATCCGAGATGGAGAGTAGCTCGTCTAAATCTTCAGATATTAATATGACGGACATATTCTCTTCTCTTATTTTTAGCATTTTAAGTCTCACAAATTCCGTGGATGCCAAATCAAGGCCCCTTGTAGGATAAGATGCTATCAAAAGTTTTGGTTTTTCAAGCAGTTCCCGTGCAAATAGTAGTTTTTGCATATTTCCGCCGGATAGAAGCTTGATGGGAGATGATATGTCCGCAACGGCTATATTGAACATTTTAACAATTTTATCTGTGTATGATTTAGCTTTTTTGTAGTTTATTATACATTTTGAAAGAATCGGTTTTTTGTAATAATTTCTCATAATGGCATTATCTATGCAGGATAAATCTGAAGCAAGACCCATCCCTATTCTATCTGCAGGTATATAATTTATTCCGGATTCTGCTATAAATCTTGGACTTTTGTTCGTTATGTCAATGTTGTCGAACACTATTTTGCCCTTTGGAGTTTT
The DNA here is from genome assembly GCA_027064405.1 of Desulfurellales bacterium. Classification (GTDB taxonomy): domain Bacteria; phylum Campylobacterota_A; class Desulfurellia; order Desulfurellales; family Hippeaceae; genus JAMOPP01. The sequence continues at coordinate 8,078 of JAMOPP010000035.1, read as the reverse complement.
TCTCAATCCGGCTATTGTTTGCACCAACTCTTTCTGTCCGTTCCCGGAAACCCCCGCTATTCCGAGAATTTCCCCTTTCATTACATCCATAGAAGCGTTATCTATAATCTTTAACCCTATATCAGAATAAACCTCTATATTACTTACATCTAAAAGCTTTTCTTTTGTTTCCTTTTTTTCTTTCTTAAAATCAAACAGAACCGCTCTTCCTACCATCATTTCTGCAAGTTTTTCTTTTGTTGTATCCTTTTTTAAAATGGTTCGGACGACTTTACCCTTTCTTAAAACGGATATTGTGTCGGATACAGCCATAACTTCGTCAAGCTTGTGAGTTATGAAAAACATAGATTTGTTATCTTGCTTCATTTTTCTCATTATTTCAAAGAGTGGCTCGGTTTCTTGAGGTCTTAACACTGCAGTAGGCTCGTCTAAGATAAGTATATTTGCCCCTCTAAAAAGCACTTTAATTATTTCAACTTTTTGCTGTTCGCCGACCGATAACTGCCATATTTTTTGTTCGGGATTGACTTTTAAAGAATATCTTTCGGAAATTTCTTTAATCTCTTTTTTTATTTTGGTTTTATTTATGATTACACCTTGATTTTTAAGTCCAAGAATAATATTTTCCAAAACGGTTAATGACTCCACAAGCATAAAATGCTGATGAACCATTCCTATGCCGTAATTAATTGCGTCAAAAGGCGTTTTTATGTCAACTTTTTCTCCATTTATATATATGCTTCCCTCACTCGGCATATATATACCGTAAAGCATATTCATAAATGTAGTTTTCCCTGCTCCGTTTTCACCAAGAAGGGCATGTATTTCGCCTTTATGTAGTTCTAAATTTATATTATCATTAGCTATTGTCTCAGGAAACCTTTTGGTTATTCCTTCAGCTTTCAATACGACTGTTTTGTTCATTTTTGTATAAGAAAAAAGGCTTAAGAGCAAAACCTTAAGCCTTTTTCGTAAAATTTAATTATTAGGTATGGTTCCTACAACACCTTTAACAAACCATTGAAGCGACAATTTTTTACTATCGGAAAGTTCATCGCCTTTTTTAACCATTAATTTACCCTGTTGATTATAGATAGGTCCTGCAAATACCTTAAACTTACCCTCTTCTATCTCTTTTTGTTTTTTTGCCACATATTTTTTGATATTTACAGGTACATTGTCGCCGAATTTGCCAAGACTTATTATGCCGTCTTTTAATCCACCCCAATAAGGAGCAGATGTCCAAGTTTTATTTTTTATCTCTTGCATAACTTTTGTATAAAATGTTCCCCAGTGCCATACCCTTGAGGTTAAAACTGTTTTTGGGAACTTTGAATGAATATCTCTATCGTATCCTATTGCGTAGATGTGCGCTTTTTTGGCTCCTTCTATTGACGCAGGAGAGTCGCATCCGCTTGCTATTATGTCTGCACCGTTTGCTATAAAAGTTTCAGATGCCGAACGCTCTTTTATAGGGTTAAACCAGGAATTTGTCCATATTACATGCACTGTTACCTTAGGATTTACTTCTTGTGCACCAAGAGCAAAAGAGTCTATTTCTCTAATTACTTCAGGGATTGGAAATGGTGCAACAAAACCTATGTAATTTGATTTCGTTGTCATACCCGCAACAAGACCCGCAAGATAGTCAGCCTGATACATTCTTCCGAAATATGTTCCCATATTCTTTCTACTCTTGTAGCCTGAGCAGTGTTCAAACTTAACATCGGGATAATCTTTTGCAACATTGTACATAGAGTCCATAAATCCGAAACTTGTTCCAAAAATAACATTGTATCCTTTGTGGATATAATCTCTTATGATTTTTTCACAAGGCGCACCTTCAGGCACTGTTTCCGAATAAGCTGTTTCTACATCAGGCATATGTTTTTGAAGATAAAGACGGCCTTCATTGTGAGACTGACTCCACCCTCCGTCATTGTGTGGTCCAACATACAAAAAAGCAGCTTTTAATTTGGCATCTTTTGCATTGGATGTGTAATCCATTGCAAAAATCAACGCTGTGACCACGAGAATAATACTAACAACCCTTTTCATAAATCCTCCCTTTTCATAAAATTCAGTGTGTTATGGGGCCGTGTCTTAACATTTGACTTTCGACATCTTTTCTCCTTCCCAAATTGCAGTGTGAGCTAATAAAGAAATTAAATGACATTGTGAACTATACAATTGAAAAGGTGTGCGGAAATTGTTTTTAAAAATCTTGTTTGCATATAAAAAAGCACGCCCAATGTCAAATGTTAAGACACGGCCCCCACTACTCATCTTTTTCATCTTGAAGCAGAGTATAATATATTTTTATATTTTTTTCAGTTATTTTTTTACTTTTTTAAAATTACAATCTTTTTATCGTTATAACAATTCTTCTGTTTATGATATTTTCCGGGTCTGTTCCGGGCATAGGTCTTGTGTCTGCATAGCCTACAACACTGTTAAATCTATGATTGCCGATTCCTGCAGACTCAAGTTCTTTTCTTGCACTGTTTGCGCGCATCGTGGATAAATCCCAGTTTGATTTTTCGCCCAAAAAAGGTGTGGAGTCAGTGTGTCCCTCTATTGTAATTTTGTTTGGCATATTTTTAACTTTTTCCCCTATTATATCCAGTATCTCTTTTGCGTAAGGCTCTAATATGGCTGAACCCTCGGCAAACATAGGTTTCTTATTTTTGTCGAAAATAACGATTCTTAAACCGTCTTCCGTAAGATCTATCTTAATTTGATTTTTATATTTCAGCAAATCTTTATTTGAGGATAATGATTTTTCAATTTTTTGCATAGCGGTATAAAGTTTCATTGTCTCTTTCTTGTTGGTTGGACCACCGCCTGAATTTTTTAATACTTTAGGTATTATACCCTTGCCGTGTATTCTGTTGTTTTCAGTAGTAGGTAATGGCATTTCAGGTAGCTTTGTAGAGATTGTCAAGCTTCTTGAGCCAACATCAAAAACGCCCTTAGATGGCATTTGACTTGAGCCCTCTGTTAAAGATGTTGCTCCCGGACTGGTAAAATATGTGGATAAAGTCTTTCTCTGTTTTATGTTTGTTGCGGCGATAAGCCACATAACAAGAAAAAACGCCATCATAGATGTCATAAAATCACCGTATGCAACCTCCCAAGCGCTTCCTCCACCCTCCGGACATTTCTTCTTTTTACATTTTTTAACTATTCCGCCTTCATTTTCTTCTGCCATTACTATTTACCCTTTACAGCGTCTTCGGCTTCTTGAAATTCAGGTCTCGCAAAAGGGGGAATCATTTCTCTTACAGCTTCCATAGCAATTATGGGAGCATCACCCTTTGCTATATAAAGAATGCCTGTTTTTAACGCCTTTAAATATGTGACGAAATCTTCATTCTTAAATTCAGCATACTTTGCCATTGGCCCGAATATTCCATAACACAAAAGAAGACCCAGCATCGTTCCTGTCAACGCCGCTGCAACATGCTCACCTATTTCCAAAATTGAGCCGCCCAAAGCGCCCATTGTAAGAATAATACCCATAACAGCTGCAACAATACCCATACCGGGTAATGATTCTGCTAAAACACCTACCATTTTTGCCGGTGCAGCAACTTCTTGTTCTATTGACTCGATATTTGTATCAAGTATTTCGTCCAATTTTTCAACCTCTATTCCTGTCACTATACTTCTTAAAGAATCTACAAGGAGATCTCTGGCTTCCTTATTTTTTATAAAAAAATCGGCATTTTGCATAATTGGTGACGCTTCAGGGTCGTCAACAATGGGCTCTAATGAGAGTATGCCGTCTTTCCTAACTTTTACAGATAAAGAATAGACTATTGTTAAAAGCTCAAGATAGACTTTTTTATTGTAAGGATCGGGTTTTGCGATACCTAACATTACACCGAATGCCCCCTTTAAGGCAGCAGGTGAAGCACTTGAGAAAAGCATACCAAAAAATGCACCAACAAGGACCATAAATTCGCCTATCTGTAGAAGAACAGCCGGATTTCCGCCGTCATAGACAAAAGAACCAATTACGGCAGCGAGTGTAAAAATAATACCTACAGCATTCATACTACCTCCGATAATTTTGATAGTAAATCAATGTATTAATCGGATAAATTCTTAAATTTATTAATTTAATCGTTTATCAATAACCCTTACAGCTTTACCTGCCGGTCTCTCAATTGTTCCGGAGGGAACAATCTGTATTTGACAATGAAATCCCAAAAAATCATATAATTCGTTATTTAATTTGTTGAACTCATCGGATGTAACTACTTTTTTCCTTTCGGCTATTATGGTTATATTGCCTTTGCCGTTAATTTTTTCAAGAACAATATTGTAGTATGGTGTTAGGTTCTTATATTTTAATAAGATAGCTTCAATTTGAGAAGGATAAAAATTCACGCCTTTAACCTTTAACATATCGTCTGTTCTGCCTTTTAATCTGTCTATTCTTAAATGGGTTCTTCCACAGGAACATACATCTTTTGATATAATTTTTGTAATGTCTCTCGTTCTGTACCTGATTAAAGGTAAACCCTCTCTCGTGAGTGTTGTGAGTACAAGTTCTCCCTCCGTGCCGTCTTCAACGGGCTCTCCTGTTTTTGTATTTACTATTTCGGCTATGTATTGATCTTCCCATATATGTATTCCGTTTTTTGCCTCACAGTCTATGCCGGCTCCCACACCGCCCGTTTCTGTCATTCCGATAATGTCATATGTATCTATATTCATTTCATTCTCTATTCTTTTTCTCATCTCATCACTCCATACCTCCGCACCGAGTATAGCTGTTTTGAGATTTGTCTTTTTGAAGTCAAACCCAATTTCATTTGCAACATCCATAAGTCTCAAAGGATAGGACGCTATTGCGCAAAGTGCGGTCGTTTCAAGCTCCTCCATAAATTTCAGTTGCAATCTGCTTCTTCCGGCACCAATAGGTATAATAAATGCTCCTATTCTTTCAGCTCCGTAATGAAACCCGAATCCCCCATTAAAAAGCCCGAATGACGGTGTTATCTGAACCCTGTCTTTGCTTGTTACGCCCGCTGCATAGTAGCACCTTGCCATAATTTCAGACCACTGCTCTATATCGTTTTTTGTCATAACATTAATTATGGGTGTTCCGGTTGTGCCTGAGCTCATATGCATTCTCATCCAATTTTTGTTTTCTTGTGCTGTGTGATTGAAGGGATAGGACTTTCTTAACTCCTCTTTCTGCGTAAACGGAAGTTTTGTTATATCTTTAAGTGTTTTTATGTCTTCAACATCTATACCTTTATATTTTTCTTTTAATAACGAATTGGAATTTTTTATTATTCTCAAGGTGTTTTTGAGTCTTTTAAGTTGCAGCTTTTCAAGTTCCTCTCTCGGCATAGTCTCTATTTCTTTGTTAAATATCATTGAATCCGTCCTCCAAAGCCATTATATTTTCATCCTTGTTTTTAAAATTTTCTAATATTTTGAGAGCGTCATTTTTGGTAAAAATAGATTGAGCACCTATAAATCTGCCAAGAAGAAAGGAATTTGCGAATTTTATATCTTTAAACTTGCTAATCACATAATTTTTATCATTTTCCGTTAAACCTATTATATTGTTGCCAAAATATAAAGCATAATCTTTATACATTGCGTCGAATAGTATTATAAAATCAGCCTCATTTTTAGATATAAAAGGGCTTAAATCCACTTCATCTATTTTCATATGAATTTCAACAAGACCGCCTTTTTTTGCCATTCCGTGAATCTCGGTTGATTTTACACTCAATTTGCTATTGATGGCTATCTGAGCAATAATTTTAGACAACGATATTGCCCCCATACCGCCAAGTGAAAGAATTGCTATTTTCATTTTTCAATCCTTATTGCATTAAACGGACATGATTTTACACACTGTCCACAATTTATGCAGGTTGCAGCATCTATCTTAACAACATTTTTTGTATCGTCAAAAACAAGAGCCGGACATTCAAATTTTTCTATACATATCCTGCACCCTTTACAGAGTTTTTCGTCAACAAAAACATTATTAAAATGTATATTCTTGCTCAACCCTTCTTTTGTGTAAACGCACGGATGTTTTAAAATAATAACAGCAGGTTCGTTATTGGTTTCTATGAATTTTTTTGCCATTTTGAGTATTTTTTCGCTACTTTCCAAATTGTAGGCATCTTCCGTCTTAAAAAATTTAATTTTCAGAGCCTTAACAATATCCTCAATGCGAATACTATTTGCCGGATTATCAAATGAATCTTCACTATCTGATGGTGTTTTTTGATTTCCCGTCATTGCAACAGTTGAGTTATCCAAAATTACAAGTAAGAATGAAGCTTTGTTGTGAACTGCGTCTATTAAAGGTGTAATACCCGAGTGAAAGAATGTTGAATCGCCTATCGTAGCTACAATGGGCTTCTTTTTGTTTGCCAACGAGTATGCTTTATCGAATCCAAAGGCGAAAGAAACGCTTGCACCCATACAATGAACGGTATCAACGGCATTCAAATTAATCCCAAGTGTATAACATCCTATGTCTCCTGTATATATTGCATCATCTTTAAATACATTTTTAATTGCGAAAAATGCACTTCTATGACCGCAACCCGGACATAAAGACGGTTTTTTAAAGGGAGGCTTAACAATGTCGGATTTTTCGGTATTTAAAATTTTTGTTTCAATGAGTATATTTTTAATTGTATCGATGGTTAATTCACCTTCATTTGGCACGGTTTTGTCCAATCTTCCTTTTACCGAAGTTCTATTTTTAATCTGCATTTCTATCAAAGGGTAGCTCTCTTCTATAACTATGGTGTCGGAATAGGTGTCTACTGTTTTTTGCAGATTATCTTGATTTACAGGATAGGGCATATCGAATTTTGCAAGTGTTATTTTATTTTCGAGCTTATACCGGATAACTAAATCATAGAGATATGCAAAGCTGACGCCGCTTGTTATTATCAAAGTTTTACCGTTAAAAAACATTTTTGGTGTATTGTTTTGAGAAATTTTATCTATTTTTTGATTTAGGTTTTTATGAAGCAAATATCTAAAATGCGGTGTTGCGGCAAATCTGTCCTGATTTTTCTTAAAATCAATATCCAAATCGTTTTTAAAACCATCTGTATTTATTTCTATGTCTTTCCTTGAGTGTGATATTCTTGTTGTTGTTCTAAGCATTACCGGCAACTCGTTCTCTTTACTGAAATTTACCGCACATTTTGCCATTTCATATGCCTCTTGTGGGGTAGAGGGATCAAAAACAGGAATCTTTGCAAAAAATGCAAGAAATCTTGAGTCCTGTTCAGTCTGAGAAGAGTGCGGTCCGGGATCGTCTGCACTGATAATAACGAGACTGCCGACTGTTCCCGTTATTGCGGCATTCATAAAGGGGTCCATAGCCACATTGAGACCGACTTGTTTGAATACAACTGCACTGTTTAAGTTTGCGAAACTTGCAGCTACCGCTTCTTCAGTTGCCGTTTTCTCATTTACAGACCACTCAAAATAACCCTTTAAATTGTATTGTTTTTTAAGTTTTATTGCTGTCGGTATTATTTCGCTTGAAGGTGTTCCGGGATATCCGCTTATGAATCTAACTTTTGTTTCAAGCAGACCAAATGCAACGGCTTCATTTCCGGATAGAAAAAATTTCATCTTTGCTCCTTAAGTTTTCATACTGCATAACACAAGCTGTCTGTAGATAAACTATTCGCTTTTTATACGGGCGAATATGTAATTGTTTAAGTAATTATCCTAAAACGGAGCTTTTTTCAAGTATAAAAATTGTATAAGTTTATATTTCGCACATTAAAACATTGCAATAATGTATGATTTCTTACCAAAACATAGGAAGCAAATATAAATTTTTAACATTGCGATTTTACAGAAAATATATAGAGAAATGCTCTAATCGTAGCTCTTTCTTATCTCTTCGTTACATAATGTTGTTTTTATTATCTCTTGCCATTCCTTTGAATTCCATGTGTTTAATCTGCTGTGTTCAATATAATATTTTTGAGGTATGGGATGTGTTCCGACTACAACGGGAATGTGATATTGAGATTCAATAAAATTTTTAAAATAGGCAATAT
>JAMOPP010000034.1 GCA_027064405.1 Desulfurellales bacterium | reverse complement strand
TTCATTAATCATAGGGTCATCAAGCTCATCGCTTTTATAGAAAAACTCTAAAATTGGCTCTGGCAACTTTTCTCCCATCTTTAAACCCAATCTCTTTGATAGAGAACCGGCAATAACATTTCTTACTACAACCTCAACAGGAATCATTTTTAATTTTTTTACAACCATTTTCCTGCAGCCTATTCCTTCATCTACATAATGATTTGGAATACCGCATTTATTCATCCATTCAAACATTTTTACCGATATTTGTTTATTTAATCCACCTTTTTCATCAATAACAGCATGTTTTTTACCGTTAAACGCCGTTGCATCATCTTTAAAATACTGTATAAGTAGATTTGGCTCATTTGTTTCAAACATTTTTTTAGCTTTTCCTTCGTATAAAAGCTTTGTTTCTTCTATCATAAAAGCCCTCCTTAAAAATTTTTGCAATACCTCCTGCAATACGGGGATATTGCAAAAAGGGAGGATGCACCTCCCTAAGAAAATGTGTGCTAAGCTGCTGTTAAAACTATCAAAATGGCAATAATGTTTATGATTTTTATCATAGGGTTAATTGCAGGACCTGCTGTATCTTTTAAAGGATCGCCCACTGTATCTCCCGTAACTGCCGCTTTATGGGCTTCAGAGCCTTTTCCTCCAAAATTTCCATCTTCAATATATTTTTTTGCATTATCAAATGCTCCACCACCGCTTGTCATTGCCACAGCTAAGAAAAATCCCGTGACAATTGAACCTATTGAAAGAGCGCCCAATGCTATTTTACCGAAAGCAATATATACGATTATAGGAGCTATAACGGGTATTAATCCCGGTATAATCATTTTCTTTAATGATTCTTTTGTTACTATATCAACGCAAGAGGCATAATCCGGTTTAGCTTTTCCTTCAAGTATGCCTTTAATGGTTTTAAACTGTCTTCTTACCTCTTCAACCATTAGTCCGCCGGCTACTCCCACAGCTTCCATACTCATTGCAGCAAAGTAAAAGGGCAATAGTCCACCAAGTAAAAGTCCGACAAGAACAAGGGGGTTGCTCAAATCAAATGAGTTGGTACCCGCCTTGATGATTCTTGTATATTCTGCAAAAAGAACCAATGCCGCAAGGGCTGCAGAACCTATGGCAAAACCTTTTGTTACGGCTTTTGTTGTGTTTCCTACAGCATCAAGTGGGTCTGTAACATTTCTTACGGATTCGTCAAGTGCTGCCATTTCTGCAATTCCGCCGGCATTATCCGTGATTGGACCGTATGAATCTATTGAAATTATGATTCCCGTCAATGAAAGCATTGAGGCGGCAGCTATGCCAATTCCGTATAATCCTGCAAATTTATAAGCAAAGAATATTCCTACCGCTATAACTATAGCCGGCAGAGCAGGGGCTTTAAGCATAACAGCCATACCTTCAATAATATTTGTTGCATGACCTGTTACGCTTGCTTTTGCAATAGATTTTACGGGTGAAAACTCATAAGATGTATAAAATTCCGTTATAAACATTATCAATACGGCAATAGCCATACCTATTACAGATGATAAAAAAATACCCGAAGGCGCTATTGTAACACCGTTTGATATTAAAGTGCCTGTTAAATATTTATTCGTGGCAAACCATATAACGATTAAAGCTATTATTGCCGTTGCGAACATTCCCTTATAAAACGCACCCATTATATTTTGAGATTTTCCAAGTTTTACGAAAAGTGTTCCTATAATAGCAGCGACAGATGAGATAGCTCCAATAAAGAGAGGGAACATTGCTCCTACGCCTACTATGCCTGTTTTATCAAATAGTGTATGACCAAGAACCATTGCGGCAACTGTTGTTACTGTAAATGTTTCAAAAACATCAGCAGCCATTCCTGCACAGTCACCCACATTATCACCTACATTGTCTGCTATAACAGCAGGGTTTCTCGGGTCATCTTCGGGTATTCCAGCTTCAACTTTTCCAACCAAATCAGCACCAACATCAGCAGCCTTTGTATATATTCCGCCACCAAGACGAGCAAAAACACTGATTAAACTCGTTCCGAAAGCCAAGCCTATAAGAGCTTTAATTGTGTGTTCTACAGGTTGTTTAAATACGTAAACGGAAACATAATAAAATCCCGATATTGCCAAGAGAGCAAAGCCTGTTACCAAAAATCCCGTAACCGAGCCGCCTTTAAATGCGAGACTTAATGCTCTTGCAAGTCCGTTTTTTGCCATCTCAGCTGTTCTTACATTTGTTTTAACGGCAACAACCATACCTATGTACCCGGCTAATCCCGAGAGTACGGCTCCTGTTAAATATCCAAGTGCCGTCAGCAGTCCAAAGTGCTCACTTTTTGCACCGAGTGCCCATAAAACGGCGAATACAACTATTGCCACTAAGGCAATAGCCTTATATTCTCTCGATAAGAAAGCGTATGCCCCTTCTTGAATAGCTTTTGCTATTTCCTGCATTTTGCTGCTTCCTGTTCCTTTTGACAAAACATTACTTGCCGTCAAAACAGCATAAGCAATGGATAAAAAAGAAGCTGCAAAAGTGAAATAGAGCATCAACATCGCATTGTCCATAAAAATCCTCCTACACAAGTTATAAATTTATTATACGCTTAACCTCTGACATAAGATTATTAATGTCAATATCGTATTGTTTGCACAGCCATTTTATCATATATAAATCTTCACTCTTTGTTTTGTTTTGTGATAAACACTTTGTATTAACGAGTATGCCACTTGATAGAATTAGTGCAGTTGTTTTTGAAGGTTTTACGGAATGTTTTATAAATTCGTCTGTTACTATGGATGATGTTGAACCCCACGGCTCTATTCTATAGCGGGTAAAACTGCCCGTTTGAATATCCCCGAGTTTGTGATGATCAATTATTTCAAGTATATTACAGTTGAAAATTCCACTTGGAGAATTTGAACTGCTTGAGTGATCCATAAGTATAACTTTTCTTTTGTTGTATTTAATGATGTCGGTTCTTGTGATTATTCCTACAACAGAATTGTTTAAATCCGTAACTATGACCGATCTGTTATTTGAAGCATAAACGAGTTCTTTTATGTCGTTAATTAAATTTTCAGGTTTTGCAGTTATAGAGTTTTTGTCGGTAAGAATTGAAACCGGCACGCTCCACTCCGTTAATCCCGCAGTAGCAAAAGCATCATATTCGGATAGAATAATTGATACTCCATTCTGTTTTGCTTTTTCCGTTAGTTCCTCATCCAACCTATATCCGTTTGAGACTATTATGCATCGTACGCCTATATCTATCGCTTTCTCCTGCAAATCCCTTCTGTTACCCGTTATCATTATCATATTTTCCGGGTCAAACCTCTGTATTATGTTCATAAAGCCGTCAACATCCATAATTCCCATAACAACATTGGCTATAAACATCTCAGACCCGTTTGCATTGTTTAAAATCTCTCCGTCAATAGCTTTTGATATCATTTCCACACTTGTTTTTATTTTTCTGAATATGTCAGGAATTACGGAAGATATGCTTTTTTTTGCTATATCTATCATACCAAAATAGCCAATGAACTGTTGGTTATTATCTGTAATGGGTATCACTCTCAAGTCATTCTTAAGCATAATTTTGAATACCTCTGTTACGGGCATATCTTGATTGGCTACAATTGTGTTTTGAGTCATAACATCCGCAACGCGCAGATTTAGGTCCATAATATATTTTGGCAAGGTAACACTGAAGTTGCTTAAAACCTTTTGCGTATCCAAATTAATGGTTCCGCTTGCAGCTGCGACATAATTATTGTCGCTATCTATTTTGTTTTTAAGTTCCGCATATCCTATACTTGAAGCCACGCTGTCCAAGTCAGGATTTTGTCTTCCTATCACATAAATATTTTTAATATCTTTCATTTCAAAACCCCACTTACATAAAATGCTGTATCTTATATAAAATTTAAAATTGTTTTTCAAGCTGTATCTATATTATATTTCCCCAGCCAGCTATTTTTAGCTTAAAGAAAATATATCACAAATTTGAAATAAACTTAAGCTTTTTCTTGATATAGTTTATACTTTTTTAGTATATTAATGTAAGTTTTTTTAGGAGGTTGGTGTAGTGAGTGTTCTTAAAGGCAAAAATATTCTCATAGGTGTGAGTTCCAGCATAGCTATATACAAATCACTTGAGTTGATAAGCATACTAAAAAAAAGAGGGTGTAATATAAAGGTTGCAATGACAAAAGATGCACAAAAATTTATTTCTCCTTTGGTTTTTAAAGCTTTGACAAACAATGAAGTTTACTGTGATGTTATGGAAGAGATGGAGTTGAATGATACAAATATTACACATATTGCATTGGCTAAATGGGCTGATTTGTTTATTGTTGTTCCGGCAACCGCAAATATTATAGCCAAGATGGCAAATGGATTATCGGATGATACGGTCAGTCTTCTTGCTCTTGCTGTGGAATCCGTAAAAATTGTAGCTCCGGCTATGAACAGTGCTATGTATTTGAATAAAATTACTCAAAATAATTTAGAAAAGTTGAAAAGAAACGATTTTAAAATAGTAGAGCCCGTAAACGGTAATCTTGCCTGCAATACAAAAGGGGTAGGGCATATAGCCGACGAAAATGATATAGTTGATTTTATGGAATCCTGTTTCTATGACAAAATTTTAAAAGATAAAAATATTATAGTTACGGCAGGTGCCACATTGGAAGCTATAGATCCTGTACGCTATATAACCAACCGCTCAAGCGGAAAAATGGGTTTTGCACTTGCAAAAATTGCACGGTTTATGCAGGCTGACGTAAGTTTAATATCCGGGCATACAAATCTCAAAACTCCATACGGCGTTAAGAGGATTGATATTGAAAGTGCAGATGATATGCTCAATGCATTGAAAAATTTAATAATAAGTATGAAGGGTAAAGAGATTATTTTAATTATGGCTGCGGCAGTCGGTGATTTTAAACCTTATGAATATATTAATAGGAAAATCAAAAAGAAAGAGGATGAAACAAATTTTATTCTTAAGCTTACCAAAAATAAGGATTTAACCTATGAGATTAACAAATTTGCAAAAGAAAACGATATAGACTTAACCATAATAGGTTTTGCCGCAGAAACAAACGATTTGATAATAAACGCAAAGAAAAAAATTATAAAAAAGGGTTTGGAATTTATCGTTGCAAATGATATATCAAGGAGTGATATAGGTTTTAACTCCAACGATAATGAAGTTACCATTATTGACAAGAGCGGAAAACTTGAAAAATTAAATAAAATGAATAAAGAAAAACTTGCTTTTGAGATTTTAAGGAGAATTGCATGATTGATGTTCTAAAACAAAGTGATGTTGAAAGAGTTAAACACATTCTTGAAAAAGATGTAAATGACAACGATGATAAAAAAAAGATAGTTGAAGAGATAGTAAATTCCGTAAAAACAAAAGGCGATAAGGCTCTTTTTGAATATACAAGGAGATTTGACAATTTTGATATAAACGAAAAGAATATAAAAGTTTCGGAAGACGAGTTTGATAAAGCCGTAAATTATATTTCAGATGACGAAAAAGCTGTCATTCAATACGCAAAAAATAGAATAGAGAGATTCCACAGAAGTGCAAAAAGCCGTTCTTTTTTTGTAGAAGAGGACGGTATTATTTTAGGAAATAGGGTAACGGCTGTGCAGAAGGCGGGTCTCTATGTGCCTGGAGGCAAGGCCGCTTATCCTTCAACGGCTTTAATGACAATTGTGCCGGCTCTTGTTGCAGGGGTTAAAGATATCTATATTGCAACTTGTGCAGCTAACGGAGTTGTTAATCCCTTTGTTCTATATGCCGCTCAATTGTGCGGTGTGAAGGATATTTATAAAATTGCAGGTGCTCAAGCAGTAGCGGCTTTTGCTTATTCAACGGAAAGTGTTAAAAAAGTTTCAGTCATAGCAGGGCCCGGGAATGTATATGTTGCACTCGCTAAAAAAATGGTTTACGGGGATGTAAATATTGATTCTGTGGCAGGACCTTCTGAGGTTATGATTGTTGCGGATAAAAATGCGAATGCTGAATTTTTGTCGAATGATCTCTTGGCTCAGGCTGAACACGATGAAATGGCGAGATGTTATTTTATAGGTTTGGACAGAGAGTTGACAAGAAAGGTTGAAAAAAGATTTTACGAGCTTGCTGAAAATAACAGAAGAAGCAATATTACAAAGGTGTCTTCACAAAATGCCGTCTTTATGTATGTAGAAAATGTTGATATTGCAGCTGAAATAGTTGATGAAGTTGCCCCTGAACATTTGGAGCTACAGCTTAATGATGCCTATATGTTTATGAATAAAATCAACAATGCCGGTGCAATATTTATAGGAGAATATACGCCTGAACCTATTGGCGATTATATAGCAGGGCCAAATCACACACTTCCAACAGCACATACTGCAAATTTTGCATCCGCCCTATCTGCAGATGTTTTTATGAAAAAGACAAGTATAATTCACTACTCTAAAAAGGCATTTTTTGACTCTGCTCACTATGCTGCAAAATTTGCCGATATGGAGGGCCTTTATGCACACAAGGCTTCAATAGATGTTAGATATGATTAAAATAGAAAAACCTAATCTTGGCGATGTGGCTAAGATAAAAGGTCTTATTGATGTTTTTGTAAAAGATAAAGATATACTACCCCGCTCCTCTGAAGATATAGCAGAAAGAATAAGGGAGTTTGTTGTTGCAAAAGAGAAAGATAATGTTGTTGCAACGAGCAGTTTAAGACTATATTATCCCTACCTTGCGGAAATAAGAACCATTACCGTCGATAAAAATTATCAAGGTCGGAATCTTGGCAAAAGACTTGTGGAATTTGAATTGAGTGAGGCAAAGGCTCTTGGCGTAAAACAGGTTTTTGCGCTTACATTTAAAATAGACTTTTTCTATAAACTTGGATTTTCCAAGATAGATAAAAAAGAACTGCCGCTTAAGAAAATATGGGAAGACTGTATAAATTGTCCTTTTTTTCCGGATTGTAAAGAAGAGAGTGTTCTAATTAATGTGTAGATACATTTTCTATCTTTTTCTTGACAAAAATACTCTAATAACGATACTTAGAGGCAATTTCTATCGTTTGGAGGCTGCGTTTGGATATTTTAAGAGGATTTAAGGATATTTTGCCACAAGATATGGCAAAATGGCACAAACTTGAGAGCACTGCGAGGGATGTTATAGAATCTTTTGGTTTTAAAGAGATAAGAACCCCTATCTTGGAAAAAACAGCCCTTTTTAAACGGGGTGTCGGCGAAGAAACGGATATTGTCGAGAAGGAGATGTATACATTTTTAGATAAGAGCGATGAGTCTGTAACTTTAAGACCTGAAGGCACAGCGTCTGTTGTTAGAGCCTACATAGATAATCATCTTGAGTTGTATCCTTTAAAAAAATATTACTATATAGGCAATATGTTTAGATATGAAAGACCTCAAAAGGGCAGGTTAAGACAGTTTAGCCAAATTGGTGTTGAGGTTTTTGGCATAAGTAATCCGACTATTGACGCCGAGCTTCTTTATATGAATCTTTTGATGCTTAAAAAACTTAAAATAGACGATATAAGAGTTGAAATAAATAATATAGGCTGTGAAAAGTGCAGACCTGATTATATTGCCGAACTTAAAAATTATTTTTCTATGAATAAAGAAAAGCTCTGTGATGACTGCAAAAGAAGACTTGATAAAAATCCCTTAAGAATTTTGGATTGTAAAAATTCAGCCTGCAGAAGTGTTGCCAAAGATGCACCCAAGATAACTCAATTTGTATGTAATGAATGCTCAAGCCACTATAATACCGTCAAAGAAAGATTGAATACTTTTGGTGTTGAATATACGGAAAACCCTCATCTTGTCAGAGGTCTTGATTATTATACCAAATTTGTATTTGAAATTATCACACGGAAACTTGGTGCTCAGGGAACAGTCTCAGCGGGCGGAAGATACGATAATCTGATAAACCAGCTTGGAGGAAAATCTTCACCGGGCATTGGTTTTGCCTCAGGATGCGAAAGGCTTGTTGAACTTATGGAAGAGGGTGATTTGGAAAATATCGATTATTATATAGCAAACTTAAACGAAGATGAATATGCCGTTAAAATAGAGCAGAGACTTATTTCTGAAACAAAGGGTAGGGTTTATGTGGAATATGAAAAAAAGAGTTTAAAAAGTATGATGAAGAAAGCCGACAAGATAAAAGCTGCATTTGTCATAATTGTTGGAGAAAATGAAAGAAAGGAAAATAGGGTTATTGTAAAGGATATGTTTAATTCTAACCAAAATGAATACGATTTGGAAACTTTTTTGGATAATGAGGTGAAAAGATGGCAGTAGATTCGCTTGAGAGGACTCACTATTGCGGTGATGTTAGAGCAGATGATATAGGTAAAAGCGTTACACTTTTTGGATGGGTTCAGAATTGGAGGGATCACGGAGGAATAATTTTCATAGATTTAAAGGATAGGGAAGGTCTTGTTCAGATTGTATTTGACCCTTCTGTTAGTGAAGAAAATCATAAGATAGCCTCTTCTTTGAGGAGTCAATACTGTATTGGAATTAAAGGCTTGGTAAGGCATAGACCGGAAGGTACGGTTAATAAAAATTTAAAAACGGGTGAAACCGAGGTTGTAGTGGATACCTTAAAGGTATTTTCAGAAAGCCTTCCTCTGCCGTTTCCTGTTGAAGAATACATTAATGTCAACGAAGAACTGCGCTTGAAATACAGATATTTGGATTTAAGAAAACCAAAAATGCAGCACAATTTAAAAACAAGATACAAGGCTACATTTGCCGTTAGAAAATATTTAGATTCCGAAGGTTTTCTTGATATAGAAACACCTATGCTTACAAAAAGCACACCGGAGGGAGCAAGGGATTTTCTTGTTCCAAGTAGATTGTCTCAAGGTAAATTTTATGCATTGCCACAGTCCCCTCAGCTCTTTAAACAACTTTTGATGGTTTCTGGACTTGATAGATACTACCAAATTACAAAATGTTTTAGAGATGAAGATTTGCGCGCAGACAGACAACCTGAATTTACGCAGATAGATCTTGAAATGAGTTTTGTATCTGAAGAAGATGTTATGAGAATAACGGAAGGTATCATTGAAAGTGTTTTTAAAGAAACCTTGGGAATTGATGTAAAACCTCCTTTTAAAAGGCTTAAGTATGACGAAGCGATGGATAGATTCGGTTCGGATAAGCCGGATATGAGATTTGGTTTAGAATTGAAAAATATTACCGATATAGCGAAAAATACAGGTTTTAAGGTTTTCAATTCCGTTGCTAATTCAGGTGGATTGGTTTACGGATTGAATGCGGAAGGATGCGGTAGTTTTTCGAGAAAAGAGATAGATGATTTGACTAAACTTACAGCTGTTTACGGAGCAAAGGGACTTGCCTGGATAAAGGTTAAGGAAAATGAGCTTCAGTCTCCTATTGTTAAGTTTTTTGCAGATGAAGAAATGAAAAATATAATAGAGAAACTTAATGCAAAACCCGGAGATCTTCTGTTTTTTGTAGCTGATAAGCCTAAGGTTGTTTATGATTCTCTTGGTGCGTTGAGGCTTGAAATTGCAAGGAAGAAAGGCTTAATCAACGATGATGAATTTAATTTTGTTTGGATAACCGATTTTCCTCTTTTTGAATGGAATGAAGATGAGAATAGATACGATGCTATGCACCATCCGTTTACTTCGCCCCATGAAGAAGAGCTGAAATTTTTAGAGACCGATCCCGGAAGGGTTAGGGCAAGAGCATACGATATAACACTTAACGGAGTTGAAATAGGCGGTGGCAGTATAAGAATACATAGAAGTGATGTTCAGGAAAAGATGTTCAAAATTTTAAAAATAAGTGATGAAGATGCCAGATTAAAATTCGGATTTTTAATAGATGCTCTTAAATTTGGTGCTCCACCCCACGGAGGACTTGCAATTGGATTGGACAGGCTTGTTGCTATCATTTTAAAAGAAGAATCCATAAGGGATGTTATGGCTTTCCCGAAAACCCAAAAGGGTATATGTATGCTTACAGACGCTCCGAATTATGTTGAAGAAAAACAACTAAGTGAACTATCCTTAAGAATTATGAAAAAGAAGACAAAGTAAAGATTATGGTGGGCGATACAGGTTTCGAACCTGTGACCTCTTGCGTGTGAAGCAAGCGCTCTTCCCCTGAGCTAATCGCCCACTTGCTCCTTAGATTAATGTAGATAATCTCTTTTGTCAAGAAAATCTAATTTTATTTTAAGAATTCGGTTTATCACCAAATCTAAGGTATGAATATGGTGCTTCTAACAAATTCTAACTCTTTATTTCTAATTTTCTCAGTTTTCTTGAAAATTATTAATTATTATTTGAAAAAAGATATGTCAAATGCTATAAAAAATGGACATTTTGAAAGGGGTCTGTTTTTATGTGTGGAATAGTTGGATATATCGGAAAAGAAAAGGCATTAAATATAATATTGGACGGACTGTCGGCTTTAGAATATAGGGGATACGATTCAGCCGGAATAAGTGTAAAGACAGAAAAGAACACCTTGAATACGGTAAAAAATAAGGGCAAGATTATGGATCTTGCGTCTTTAATTATAGAAAAAAAAGAAGATTTAAACGGACATATCGGTATAGGTCATACGAGATGGGCAACTCACGGAAAACCGAATATTGTAAATGCGCATCCTCATTTTACAAAAAGGGTTTCTGTTGTTCATAATGGAATAATAGAGAATTACAGGGAGTTAGATGAATTTTTAAAACAAAATAAGATATTTAAAAAGAGCGAAACAGACACGGAAACAGTAGCCCTATTAATAGATTTCTTTATGAATGATTACCCTTTTTATGAAGCCTTCGAGAAAACCATTAAAATGCTTGAGGGTAGTTTTGCTATTGCCGCCATCTCGCATAGTGAAGATGCAATTATGCTTGCAAAAAAGGATAGCCCTCTGGTTATAGGCATAAGTGATTATTCTACATATATTGCAAGTGATGTGTCTGCGATAATTGAATATACGAAAGATTTTATTTTTTTAGAAGATGGTGATATTGCAAAAATTCTATCGGATTCTATAGAAATTAAAGATAAAGACTTTAATATTATAAAAAGAGAAGCTGTGACGGTTGATTGGTCTTATGAATTTGCACAAAAAGGCGGATTTAAACATTTTATGCTAAAAGAGATAGCCGAAGAAGATGAAGCTGTTAGAAATACCGTACAGTCCAGAATAAACAGCGAGGGTAAAATTTTCTTGGATGAAGAGATTAATTTAAGCTGTGACTTTTTTAAGGAAATGGATAGCATAAAGATTGTTGCTTGCGGCACAAGCTATTATGCAGGATTGAGTGCAAAGCCAATAATTGAAAAATATGCAAAAGTTCCGGTTGAGGTATGCGTAGCGAGCGAGTTTCGATATTCAGACCCTATCTTATCTAAGAAAGGCTTATTTATTGTCATATCTCAATCCGGTGAAACGGCGGACACTAAAGAATCATTAAAATATGCAAAAAGCAAAGGCATAAAAACCCTCTCGATAGTAAATGTTAAAGAATCGGCAATAGCAAGATTGGCTGATTCATGCATATATACCCTTGCAGGACCTGAGATAAGTGTGGCTTCTACCAAGGCTTTTGTGTCACAGCTTGCCGTTTTGTATATGCTGTCGTTTTATATAGCGGATATAAAGGGTTACCCGTATGCAGATAAAGCCAAGTATATGTTGCGCTTGCCGGAATTAATGAAAGAAACCTTTTTATCGACAAATAATTCAGTTGAAAAAATAGCAAAAAATTATCATACATATAAAAATTTTCTTTTTCTTGGAAGGGGACTTTTGTATCCCATAGCCTTTGAAGGGGCATTGAAGCTAAAGGAAATATCCTATATTCATGCTGAAGGATATCCTGCAGGAGAGATAAAGCATGGTCCGATTGCGCTTGTAGATGAGAACACTCCGTCTGTTATTATTGCCCATAGTTATGAACCGCTTTACTCTAAAATTTTGTCGAATGCGCAAGAGATAAAGGCGCGCTCAGGTAAAATAATTATGTTTTCCGATAAAAAGAGTAGCATTGCAGATGAATTTATCGGTTTAAATGAAATAGATTATGAATTTTCAGGCTTTATCTATGTTATACCGCTTCAGCTTTTTGCTTATTATATAGCACTTTATCTTGGTAATGACATAGATCAGCCAAGAAATTTGGCAAAAAGTGTTACTGTAGAATGAAAACCTCTCTAATATCCGAACTTTTTTTTATCATTAACAATGTAAAACGTTCAAACACGGGAAAATGGTTTCTATATGCTGCAATAGTAGGTGTTTTATCCGGATTCGCTGCAATAATTTTCTTTGTTTTGCTTGATTTGACATCTTCGTTTTTCTTGAATCATATAGCCGGCTTTCCCTTGAGCCATCCTACAAACGAAGAGTCTATTATCGGTTTAATACACAAGCCTTTTAATAGAGTTTATTTTATTCTTATTGCCACTGTGGGCGGATTTTTGAGTGGACTTATAATGCATCTTGCTGCTGAAGAGACAAAGGGCGGCGGAACCGGAGATGTTATAAAATCATATAATACCAATAAGCCTATTCGTTTTAGAGTGCCTTTTGTCAAGACCATAGTATCCGTTATATCTCTTGGTGTTGGAGGTGCCGGAGGAAGGGAAGGCCCTGCGGCTCAAATTGGAGCGGGTTTAGGTTATCATATAGCTAAGGTGCTTCACTTATCCGACAAAGATAAACGGATAATGATGGTGTGCGGTATGTCGGCAGGAATAGGTGCAATTTTTAGAAGCCCTATGGGAGCTGCAATTTATGCAACTGAAGTCTTGTATAAGGATGTTGATTTTGAACACGAAGCCCTTCTTCCTGCAGCTATATCTTCCATTGTAGCATATTCTATTTTTTCGGCAAAATTCGGCTGGGTTCATATGTTTTCTATGCCTACTATAACATTCGACAATCTATTTGAATTAATACCCTATACTGTTCTTGCATTTGTGTGTGCCGCTACAGGTATTATGTTTATAAATGTTTTTAATACGACATCGGATATTTTTGGACGCATTAAGTCTCCTTTGTATATAAAAACCGCTTTGGGTGGTCTTGTTATAGGCATAGCCGGTTCTATTTTTCCTTCGAGTGTAGGAATGGGTTACGGTATATTGCAAAATGCTTTTGTGAATAACATAGGTTTTACCACGCTTCTTATTATAGGTGTTGTTAGAATGGTTACTACATCTGTTACCATAGGGAGTGGAAACTCGGCAGGAATGTTTGCACCGAGTCTTGTTATAGGTGCCGCTATAGGTGGCGGTTTTGGCGGATGGTTTCATTCTATAGCTCCTTTTATGATAGATAATCCGGCATCTTTTGCTATTGTAGGTATGGCTGGATTTTTTGCGGCAACGGCTAAAACCCCTCTTTCCGTTATTATTCTTGTTGCTGAGATAACGGGTAATTATGAACTTATAGTGCCCTCTATGTGGGTTGTTTCAATAAGTTTCTTGCTCAGTTCAAGGTATAGTATAGAACATTATCAGGTAAAGGATAGGAGTCATTCTCCTATACATAAATATGAGTATATAAGAGATGTTTTGGAGAATATTAAAGTTGAGGATTTGATGAAAAAGAAATTTATTTCTGTTAAGGGTTCGACTCACCTTTCTAAAATATATCAAATATTATCCGAATCTAAGCAATCTGATATACCTGTTTTGGATGAGAAGAATAATTTAATAGGTATAATCACGCTTCATGTGTTAAAATCAATACTTGGTGATAACGAGTTGGCGGACTTTATTGTTGCGGAAGATGTTGCAAATGAGGAGGTTATAACAGCGCAAAAGAATGAGAATTTGAACCAGATAATGCATAAAATAGGTTTCAAAGAAATAAATATGCTTCCTGTAGTAGATGATGGTGGTAAAATTATGGGTATAATTACAAGAAAGGATATAATAAAGGCTTATAATGAAGCAACAGCAAGATCCAAAAATATTACAAAATCTAAATAAAGAACAGCGCGAAGCCGTTTTGTGTAATGATAACAATCTTTTAATTATAGCAGGTGCGGGAAGCGGTAAGACAAAGACCTTAACGCATAAAATAGCGTATGTGATTAATGAAGGTTATGCCAAACCGTACGAGATACTCGCGTTGACTTTTACCAATAAAGCCGCTACGGAAATGAAAGAGAGAATAGCAACTATGGTAGGAGAAGACGCTAAAAATATGTTCATAGGCACTTTTCATTCGATTTCTTTGAGATTTTTAAGAAGCGAAGGATATAAACCCGTTATTTACGATACAAAGGACCAGGAAGTTTTAATAAAAGCAATTTTAAAGGGTTTAAATCTTGATGTTAAAAAATATCCTCCAAAAAAGATTTTGTCTAAAATTTCCCGTTATAAATTAAATATGAAGAAGTTTGACGAAATATCTACTGCAACGCCTTATGAAGCTTTGATGCAAAAAATATACAAGTTATATGAGCAGAAACTTGACGAATTGAATGCCGTAGATTTTGATAATATAATTATTAAAAATATTGAAATGTTAAGAGATAATTTATCCGTGCGTCAAAAATATTCTCAAAGATTTAAATACATATTTATTGACGAGTACCAGGATACCAACTATCCCCAATATATGCTTATAAAACTTTTATCAAGCGGAAAAAACAAGATATGTGCCGTTGGAGATGAGGATCAGTCTATATACAGCTTTAGGGGAGCTGATGTGGGCAATATTATGAAATTTAATTCGGAATATGACAGTTGCAAGGTGATAAAACTTGAACAAAATTATCGTTCTGCTCAGAAGATACTTGACTTGGCAAACAGTGTAATATCAAAGAATAACTTCAGGAATAAAAAAAGGCTGTATTCTGAAAAAGACGGGGGCGATATTAATATAATACCTTTCTCTTCTGATTATGATGAAGCTAAATTTATTGCATCAAAAATAGGTCAGATGTATAGAGAGAAGGGGGATATATCGGATGTTGCGGTTTTGTATAGAACTAATTTTCAATCAAGAATAATAGAAGAGAATCTTGTTAAGCAGTCCGTGCCGTATAAAATTGTAGGCTCGAAAAAGTTTTTTGACAGAAAAGAGATTAAAGATATTATAGCTTATATGAGACTCATTTTTAATAAAAATGATGATGTATCTTTTTTAAGGGCGGTTGGTTCGCATCCTGTAGGCATAGGTAAAAAACTGATTGAAAAAATTCAGGAATTTGCAGCTTCAAAATCACTTTCCTATTTTGAATCTGTGAAGACTATGCTTAATAACAATATTTTAACGGATAGACAAGCCGGTTCTTTATCGGAATTTGTAGGGATATTTAACGGGCTTTCAAAGGACGAAGATGTTGATAAACTTATAGATTTAATTTTGTCAAAAAGCGGGTATATGAAATATCTTGAAAAATTAAGAGAACCTGGTAAGATAGAAAATGTTATGGAGCTAAAGTCGGTTTCAAGCACAAATAAACTTGAAGATTTTTTAGAAAAAGTTTCTCTGTTTGATTATTCAAATAAATTAGATGATACGGATAGTGCAGTTAAACTTATGACAATACACGCATCTAAGGGGCTTGAATTTAATACTGTTTTTATTCCGGGATTAGAGGAGGGTCTTTTTCCAAATGCTAATTTAAAAGAGAGCGAAATGGATATAGAAGAGGAGAGAAGGCTTTTTTATGTTGCAATAACAAGGGCAAAAGAGAACTTATTTGTTACCTATGCTGCCTCAAGACGAAAAAA
Organism: Desulfurellales bacterium; assembly: GCA_027064405.1. Classification (GTDB taxonomy): domain Bacteria; phylum Campylobacterota_A; class Desulfurellia; order Desulfurellales; family Hippeaceae; genus JAMOPP01. The sequence continues at coordinate 1,450 of JAMOPP010000034.1, read as the reverse complement.
CAATGCAAATGTACCGACTGTGGCGTCAAGATTTTTGAAGGATATAAGTTTGAAAAAACTTGAAAATTCTTCAAAAGAAGATATAAGAAGAGGCGCAAAAGTTAAGCACTCTGTTTATGGTGAGGGGGTTGTGTTGGCAAAGGTTGAAAATGAATTATCGATAATGCTCACAATCAATTTTTATAAACACGGTATAAAAAAATTGTTATCAAAGGATAGAAATTTACAATTTATTTGATTTTTTGGAGGTTTTATGGTCAGTTTAGAGGAAAGATTCGCAAAATTTAACACAAATCTTGCTTTGAATAATATAAGAATGCAGAAGTTAAACTGCAGTTTTGATGAAGAGAAGCTTGATATTTCACCTGATACGCAGAAAATATACATAGACAAAAATGCGTATTATCAGATTATAAACGATAACTTTGTTCGTGTGTTTCAGGATTTTTCATTAAAAATAGCAAATAAAGATAATCCGGACGATGTTTTTACGACAATAGAAACAGGCTATATCTTGGACTTCCAGGTTGGAGCACCGATTGATGATGAAATATTTGAGATTTTTGCACAGTCAACGGTTATAGTTGATAGCTGGCCGTATTTTAGAGAACTTGTTCAAAATACTCTCATAAGAATGGGTCTTGCACCTATTATAATACCACCTATACATTTTACAGCTCCGAGCAATAAGAAAAACTAACGATGCTTCGTCTATCCGTAGACGGTTCTTTTGAAAATATAGGTATTACTGTTTTTGACGAAGATGCAGTTGTCTATGATTTGTTTATAGACTCTAAAAACACGCATTCGAAGATTCTCGTTACAGCCTTTAAGGATGCTTTTAAGCTGCTTTCTGTGGATGTATCCGATATTGATGAGGTATTTTGCTCCATAGGGTACGGAAGATACACATCTTTGAGGGTTGTAATTGCCACTATTAAAGGTATGTTTTTTGATAGATTGGAATTTGTATATGCCGTGAATACGCTTGATTTGATGGCTGCAAGTTATATGGGTTCAGAGTCAATTGTAAGGGTTTTGTCGTATCCTTTTTCAAAAGAGGTCTATTTCGCAGATTACAATATAGGTCTGAATGGAATTGAAAGAATTTCAGAAATAGAAAAGTGTAGTGAAGAAGAGATTGCCTCATATGGGAAGTTTATGATTGCTCCCTATAAGAACAGTTACTCTTGTAAAGTTTTACCTCAAACTCGCAATGTTGTAAAATTGGGCTATGATTATTTTAAAAAAGTTAAACTATTTGACCTGTCTCCTCTCTATTAAGATTTGTTTTGATAGATTGGAGTGTATTGTAGGCTAAATATAAAAAAGGGGTTTTTATGTCTTTAATTTATCCTTTTAAGGGTTTGAGATTTGAAAAAAATATAGTGTCTAAAAATGTCATTGCTCCTCCTTATGATGTAATAGATAAAGAATACAGGCTTAAGCT
>JAMOPP010000033.1 GCA_027064405.1 Desulfurellales bacterium | reverse complement strand
TCACACCTCCTATATAATATAATCCCATTTCACTTATGCCTGCATACCCGTTTCCTGCAAATAGAGGTTTCCCGTCCTTCCATAAACTCTGATGAATATGCATACCTGTTCCATTATCATTTGAAAGAGGTTTTGGCATAAATGTAACGGTTTTGCCATACATAAGTGCAACATTTTTTACAATGTATTTATATTTTAAAATATTGTCCGCCTGTTTTACCAACGGTGCGTATTTAACATCAATTTCCGTCTGACCTGCTGTTGCAACTTCGTGGTGATGAGCCTCAATCTCTATACCGGATTTTTCAAGTTCCAAAACCATCTCCGTTCTTAAATCCTGAAGACTGTCTGTTGGAGCCACAGGGAAATATCCCTCTTTATGTCTTACCTTATATCCAAGATTAGGGTCCTCGTCTTTTCCGGAGTTCCAGATTCCTTCAGTAGAATCAACGCTATATTTTGCCTCATTGGAGCTAACATTATATCTAACATCATCAAATATAAAAAATTCCAATTCAGGTCCAAAATGTGCCGTATCGGCTATGCCTGTTGATTTAAGATAATCTTCAGCTTTCTGCGCAACATATCTCGGGTGTCTTTGATAATTTTCTCTCGTCATGGGATCAACTATATCGCATACAACATTTAAGGTTGAAACCTCGGTAAAAGGGTCAATAAACGCAGTTGTAGAATCAGGAATTATAAGCATATCGCTCTGGTCTATGGCTTTCCACCCCCTTATTGATGAGCCGTCAAATCCCAAACCGTCTTCAAATATATCCTCTTTAACAGTATGCGCGGGAACACTGAAATGCTGCCAAACTCCCAAAAGATCAACAAACCTAAGATCTACAATCTGAATGTCCTGTTCTTCAATTTTTTTAATCATTTCTGCAGGTGTCATAAATCCTCCTTAGACAAATTTTTATACTTTAATAGCACATACAGTTCCATTGCCGTAACAAAAGCATTTTAAATATATGAATAAATAATTTTTGCATTTTTGTAAACAATATTGTAATATAACTTACATGGTTAGGCAGATAAATATAAAAGAAGGTTATTTGAGCATTATACACGAAGCAAGCAAATCTTTAAGCAAAAACACCACTTTTAAGGAATCGCTAAAAGATATACTAAAAATACTCTACTCATACTGGGATGCGCCTGTTTCCTTTATAGCATTATACAGCAAGGAAAATTCGGAATTAAAAATTGTTGAGAGCTTTGGATTGACAAAGATGGAATCAAAAAAGGGGGTTTTTAAAAAAGGCGAAGGAATAGTGGGAAATATATTTAAAAATGATTTACCGGCCATAATTTATGATATAAAAAGCAGTTCAAGATATCTAAACAAAATAAATATATTAAGTAAATTTGAGAAAAATATGATTTTTATAGGCACGCCCATCAAAGTAGGAAGGGAAAGTTTTGGAGTGTTGGGTGTATATAAAGAGAAAACAAGGAACTTTTCATACGACGATGCGCTAAAAATGCTCTCGACCTTAAGTACAATTATAGGTCTCGCCAAAAAAATGCACGATAGAATGGAAGAAGAAAGGCAATACTGGCAAGAAGAAAAGCAGATACTTCTCAGTAATATAAGTCAAAAAGACTCCGCATTAAACAATATAATCGGAATATCAGAAACAATAAACAACATAAGAAAAACAATTTCAAGGGTTGCCAATATAGATTCGACTATCTTTATAACAGGAGAAAGTGGCACAGGGAAAACACTGATAGCAAAAACCATACATATGATGAGCTCAAGGCGTAACAATTTTTTTGCAACCATAAACTGTGCGGCAATACCGGAAAATCTTCTTGAGAGTGAACTTTTCGGATATGAAAAAGGAGCATTTAGCGGAGCATACGCTAAGAAAAAAGGTAAATTTGAACTTGCAGACAAGGGAACCCTCTTTCTCGATGAAATAGGCGATATGCCGCTTTCTCTCCAGGCAAAACTGCTAAATGTCATTCAGGATAGAGAAATCTCCCGTCTGGGGAGTGAAGAAACCATACACATAGATACAAGAATTATTACAGCAACAAATAAAAATATGGAAAAACTTATAAAAATAGGGCAATTTCGAGAGGATTTATACTATAGAATCAACATTCTTCCAATGCATATACCGCCATTAAGGGATAGAAGAGACGATATACCGGTTCTAATTGACTTTATCCTTAAAAGATTAAACAAAAAATATAAAAAACGGATAGTTATAGATTCTTTGGCAATAAAAGATTTAATAAATTACGACTGGCCTGGCAATATAAGGGAGCTTGAAAATACCCTTGAAAGATTAATTGTAATGAATGATAAAACAATAAAGCAGAAGGATTTGCCCAACTATATTGTACATAAACAAACAATTGATGAATCTGTTAATCAAAAAGATGTGTATTACAAGGATATACCCTATGCAATTAAAAATATAGAGAAGAAACAGATTCAGGATGCCCTTAAAGAGACGGGCTATGTCAAATCAAAGGCGGCTCGGTTATTAGGATTTACAATAAGACAACTCGATTACAGAATTAAAAAATACAATTTGAATATTAAAAAATTCTAATACCTAAATTTTTAATATTCGCACAACTTATAATTTGACAAATATATTCTTATGTAGATAATCCCTGTTATGAATGTATTTAAGATTGAAATTAGAGAAATTTTCTACAGCAACTCAAAATCATCATTTTATTTTAATATATTTATGCAATTAACAATCCTTGCTTCCGTAATATCGGTTCTCGGATATGATGAAGCTATACCTGTTTACATAGGCTCTCCGAAAATTTATAGAACTATTGAAATTGTAGCAATATTAATATTTTTATTGGAATTTATCCTTAAAATAACGGCAATGATTCAAGAGAAAAAAAAGATAGAAAAATATCCATTTTATAAGAATTTTTTAACTGTTTCAACGGTTATAGATATACTATCATTCGTGCCATACTATTTTTTGCCCTATCCATACAGAATTTTGGTGCTTCTTGCACGATTATCAAAAACCTTCAGATTTAGTAGAAATGCAAAAGATGTGATGCTAAGTTTTCAGGATAAAGCCTTTGAATTAACGGTGGTATTTTTTATATTTTTATTTTTCGTCTTTAGCTCTTCAGTTGTAATGTTTGCTGTTGAGTATCAAAAGAATCCCCAAATTAAAACTTTATTTGATGCTTTTTGGTGGAGTATAGTTACTATTACTACGGTGGGATATGGGGATAAAATACCACAGACCCAAACGGGGAAAGTCATAGCTTCCTTTTTAATGATTCTCGGGATTTCGGGAATTGCCGTTTTAACAGGTATTTTTTCATCGGCTTTTACAGAAAGACTTTTAAAACTTAAACTGAATATGGGGGGTGTAATGGAGCAAA
>JAMOPP010000032.1 GCA_027064405.1 Desulfurellales bacterium | reverse complement strand
TCCTTTGGTAGTCGAAGTTTACATTTTCGATTATATAGTTTAATCTCAAGCCGTCTGTTTTAAATCTTCTTATGTGTACAGCGTCTATATCTATTTGAACACTTCCCAATCCGTAGGGTTTACCCATGCCTATTTTGTGTGCATATTCTTTATTGTCTCCAAAGGTTAAAATCCATAGAAGTCTTTTGAGTTCTAATTCTGTTAGTTTTTCGAAATAGATCTTTCCCTTGAAGGTGTGTTTGCTTTTTAAAGGTCTTATTAGGACATTTCTCTCTGTTATGTTATTTTGGGATTCTTCAAAGTGTTTCTTGGTGCAGTCTATGTTATGCCAGTAGAATTTTCTTCCTAAGATTGCAGGCTTATAGCTATCGTCATAGTATCGTTGAAGTTTTTTTCGTCCGGATATATTTGCGTTTTTTGAGATGATTGCATAATCGTATGTCCAATAGTCTATCTGCCAGCCGTTTTTTGCAGGTGGCTTCTTTAGATAAAATTCGACCGCTTCGGGTTTTGGTGATGCAAGTTCTTTTAGGTAAAGTGGCTCATAAAACTGTGGTTCTTTTTTATCTGAATAGATTAAATCTGTAAATCTAACTTTTGATGCTGCGCTTTGGTTTTTTTTATTCTCTGCAACAAAGCCGAATAATAGACATGCTTCACACAGATTGTCTTTGTCGTCGCATGGTTGGAATTCGCCGTTTTGTTTTAATATATCGATTGGTTTGTTGTAGTATGCCTCTCTTCCTATCTGAGCAAACGAGAAGTATTTTTTGCCATTTATTACCCTGTAGAATACAAGATACATATTGTTTGGATGGTCTTTGTATCCGCTGTGTTCTTTCTTTTTGAGTTTTATGTTCTTTGAGCTATCTTTGTAATCTTTTCTCATTTTTTCGAAGTTTTCTATCTCTTCTTTTGTTAATTTTATGCCTTTGCCGTTCTTTACAAAAACATAGTAGTTTTTTCTTCCCCGTGGCGTATCTTCTCCTTTGAAAAAATAGCCGTTTTTTACTTTATCTCCATGTTTTTTATCTTTAAAATCCTGGTCGTTTATGGGATATTTTTCAAGATCGCACTTATACAATATGTAGTTGTTGTTCTCTATCTTTATGATAGCAGCATTTAGCTTATCTATGCTGTAATCCAACAGATATCTTCTGCTTATTGTATCCTTGTTTATTGAAGAGAAGCATGAATCAGTTAGTGTCTCATAAGCTGTTCTTATTATGCCTTTTAGTTCACTGCCTGGGATTACTGGAATTTTGGGTGGTGTGGGATTTTTTGTATCTGATAAGTCTGTGTATGAGAAAAAGTCATAAGAATTCCCATTTTCTCTATGATTGAATACATTGTTGTTAGATGAATTTGGTATAAAAAGTGGTGAGATGTTGGTTAGAGTTATATCTATCCAGCCGGTATATTTACCTTTGGATTTTCTTTCTGAATAACTCTCTTTTCTTTGACATTTTTCTCCTGTTGGGACGAAGTGGTAAGGATTTATAAATCTCTGGTTAGAATCTGTGTAGTATTTACTCATATTCCACTCCTTCAAGGTTTGTAAAGACGGCATCATAGATATAAAAGGAACCGTCTTCATTGAATTTGTAAAGATTGTTTACAACAAGTTTCACTTGTTTGTCTTTAATTGTTATGTTTTTGGGAAATTTTATTACAAAGCCGCGATTTTCATCTTTTAGTGTATGCGGGTCTTTTCTTGTTCCCCATAATATATAGGTTGATTTTATATGATTGGTTGAGTTTACATCTGTTATGATTCTGCACTTTAGCTTGCTGTTTTCTCTGAAGCAGAATATTTCGTTCTCTTTGTCAAATAGCCTAAGTTCGTGGATGTTGTTTGATATTTCGCAACCCTGCGGGCAAATGAGATTGCCGTTTTTTGCGGTAAATATAAATACCTTGTCAAATGTATATGCAATACCTGTTGCCAAGCCTTTGAAGATGTCAAGGTTGCTTAAGATGTAATCTTTTACACTGTCTATTAATTCTGCCATATTCTCTCTCCTTAATTGGAAGGAATAGAAAAGTTGTAAGATAAAAGGTCTTCAATTGTTATGGTTTTGTTATCGTAGTTTAACTCTTTTAATGTTAGAATACCTTTGCCTGTTGTTTTCGATCCACCAATTGGAGCAAGTCCCAATCCTATCTCTGTTATTGCAAGCATAAGCAGGTCTTTTGCCTTGTTCCATACATTGCTTTTGACCTTTATAGAAAGTGTCGTTCTGCCTGTGTATATGTTTTTCTGGGTAAAAAGTGCATTCTCGATAACGCCTGATGTAAACCTGTCAATTCTATTTTGCGTATAGTTCATCTCGATTGCATCTTCTATTGGAGAATCTTCAATAATTACGGATGAAGGTTTTGAGTTTTTATTGTCCACATAGCCGAATATTTCGTCAACCATATCTTTTACTGTTTTTAGATTTGTCTCTTCTGAAATTTTCTCAAGTGTGCTTCTTATTATGCCTGTCCAGCTTGTTGCGGGTATTATTGGTTTGCCGTCGGATTTTATGTTTACAAAATCGGCTTCTTCGTTTATGTCAAAATCTCTAACTATTAGCTGATACGGTATATCAAATGTGGCTTTTATCTCTTTATAATCTGTCTGTGTTAGGTGGTCTGGTTTGAATTCTTCAAATTCACTTTTCTCCCAGTCAAAGTTTATCCACTTTTCGGCGTCATCTGGGAATTGAAGTGTTAACTTTTTTATGTTTGATAGTTTGAATTTACCGTAGCCTCTATTTTTCTTGTAGCCTATTCTTATGTGGGAATTTGCCAGTGCGTTTAACATATAATCGGTAAGTTCTGTTAGTTCTTTTTCTTTGTCCCTTATCTCGACTTCTGCTTTAAAATCAAAGACAGTGCCTTTGTCAATGGCTTGAAAGTCGTATTTGCTTTTGTCGATGGTTGTTTGAAGTGTTCTGTCTATCCTTATGCCATCCCTGAAGATGAGATTGTATTTATCCTGTTTTAGATAGGCGTGATAGAAGATTATATTGGATTTAAATCCCTTTGTTGAACCTTCTTTTTTAATACTTCCGAATAGTTCGTCTGTTATCCCTTTGCCGAAGTTGGTTGTTAGATAATCCCTAATGCATCCTGCAAGTGAAGTTGCGGGTATAAACGGTTTAAAATCTGCATCAACAACAATGTCTTTGTCTGAAAAGTTATCTGATCCGCTGCCAATAGAGATAGGCGATTCAAGGATAAGGTCTCCCTTTATAAATATCCTTTTCTTTATCATTTTACTGTGCCCCTTTTGATTTGTTTGCATACAAAAGGTATTTAAGGATAGCCAATGCATAGCGTTTATAATAGATAAAGTCTGTCTCTTCTATTTTTACGGGTATGTCCTTTAATTTTTCGTTTATAAAGTTATTCCAGTCCGAATTTACAAGAATGCTATTTTCTTTAGTGTTTATGGTAAGT
>JAMOPP010000031.1 GCA_027064405.1 Desulfurellales bacterium | reverse complement strand
TCACTTCAAACACGGCTCTTGAGAATGTTTCGCTAAATATATCTATATCATTCTCAAACTCCGCTTTAACATCCGCTCCAAGTGAGCTTAAAGCCGACATTTTATAAAGTGCTATCGCCAATCCTCCGACATTCAAATCTTTTGCTGCTTTTATAATGCCCTTTTCGTTTGCTTTTTTAACAAGCTCCCAAAGTTTTGACTCCTTTTCATAGTCGATCTTTGGTAACTCTCCTTCAACTATTCCAAAAAGCTCTTTCAAAAGTAAACTTCCGCCAAACTCGCTTTTTGTATCTCCGACAAGATACAATAAATCACCCTCTTTTTGAAAGTGGCTCGGTAAAGAGTTTTCAGCCTTTTCGTTTACACCTACCATAACGATAGCGGGAGTTGGAAATATACCCTCGCCGTTTGTTTCGTTATACAAAGAGACATTTCCGCTGACGACCGGAGTATTTAGGGTTTTACAAGCCTCTTTTATACCCTCACAACCTTTGGCAAATTGCCACATGATCTCCGGATTTTCAGGGTTTCCGTAGTTTAGACAATCGGTTATCGCTTTTGGAGTGGCTCCGCTCATTGCTACATTTCTACCACTCTCCATCACAGCCGCAGCCGCTCCGCCAAACGGATCTATATAGCAGTATCTCGGGTTGCAATCGCTGCTCATAGCAAGTCCCACTCCGTTTTCTTTAATCCTTATAACGGAGCTATCAAGTTTACCCGGACCCTTGATCGTATTTGTCTGCACCATAGAGTCATACTGTTTATATATCCATGACTTATCTACCACTTCGTTTGATCTTATAAGCTTATCAAAAGCTTCGCTTATGTCGATATCTTTTATATTTACGGTTATATCTTTTATCTTATCAAGATATGAAGGTCTTTTTACGGGTCTATCATATATCGGAGCATTTTCGCCGACAGGATCTATCGGAATATCGGCAACTCTCTTACCATGCCAAAATAGCTCCATTTTACCAGTATCGGTAACTTCGCCTATCACTTCGGCATTTAAATCCCAATCTTTAAAAATCTTTATAACTTTATCTTCATAACCCTTTTTGGCACATATAAGCATCCTCTCTTGAGATTCGCTAAGCATAAATTCAAAAGGCTCCATGCCCTCTTCTCTTGCGGGAACCTTATCAAGATGCATCACCATACCGCTTCCGCTTCGCCCTGCCATCTCAAAGCTACTGCTCGTAAGTCCCGCCGCACCCATATCTTGGATACCGACGATATAATCTTTCTTAAATAGCTCCAAACAAGCCTCAAGCAAAAGCTTTTCGGTAAACGGATCACCCACTTGAACCGTAGGTCTTAACGACTTATTCTCTTCGGTAAAGCTATCGCTCGCCATAACCGCACCGCCAAGTCCGTCGCGACCAGTTTTGCTGCCTACATATATGACGGGATTTCCAGTACCTTCGGCCTTTCCGTAAAATATCTCATCACTTTTGCAAACTCCGAGAGTAAAAGCATTTACCAAAATATTACCGTTATAACAGTCATCAAAAAATGTCTCTCCGCCGACGGTGGGAACACCCATACAGTTACCATAGTCACCGATACCGGCAACCACACCTCGAACCAGATATCTTTGATATTTGCCTATTTTGTCATTTTTTTCTATATTGCCAAATCTCAAAGAGTTCAAGTTGGCAACCGGTCTTGCACCCATAGTAAAGACATCTCTAAGTATGCCTCCCACTCCCGTAGCCGCTCCTTGATATGGTTCTATATAGCTTGGGTGGTTGTGGCTTTCCATCTTAAAAACGGCAGCCATCCCGTCACCTATATCTATAACACCCGCATTTTCTCCGGGTCCCTGTATGACCCACGGTGCTTTGGTCGGAAAACCGTTTAGATACTTTTTGCTTGACTTATAAGAGCAGTGTTCGCTCCACATAGAAGAAAATATCTGAAGCTCAAGCATATTTGGCTCTCTGCCCATTATCTTTAAGATATTTTCATACTCATCCTCGGTAAGTTTTAATTTTTTCAGTGTCTCTTGTAGATTTTGCATCATTTATCCTGTAAATATTTGATGATGGATTATACAAAAAAATCGCTAATTATTTGCTTATCCTCAAAATCTACTCTCACTCCAAAACTCTCCGATTCAAAAAAAATAATCTCCCCGCTTAAGGGACATTTTGTCCTTTTGCCCCGATATTTTCCAATTACCCCCCCCAAATGTCCGGTTAATGGAATATACAGGCTTAAAAAGACATTTATTTTTTAAGAATTATAATCAAATTTTTACAAAAACAGTAAAAATATTTCAAAATGAAATATTTTATACAATTAATAGAACATTTTATATGTCCTATTAATTTGATATATCGGGCCAAAGGTGCTATAATGTCCGTTAATAAATAGTTGTCTCAGAAATCAATTATTTTGATTTGTGAAATGGCTATTGATTTAGTCAAATATAAACATGGAGATAGGAAGATGGCTTTTGATTACAAAAATGCTTCAAAACAAGAGTTACAAGTTCAATACAAAGAAATTGCGGATAGAATTGGTGATGATCAGTTTTTTACAAAAAAAGAATTAAATTATTTACCTGAGATATTGAATGATGGCGAAGAAATTATAGCTTTTACTTCAGGATTAATGGATGGCAACACATGGTTAATAACTTTGACTGATAAAAGAATTATATTTCTTGACAAAGGTATGATTTATGGTTTAGAACAAACAGTAATTAATTTAGATAAAATAAATTCTGTATCTGGAAAAACAGGAATAATGTTCGGTGAAATTTTTATTGAGGATGGTGCTAAAGAGAGACATATAAAAAATGTATGGAAAAAAACTGTAAAACCATTTACGAATTTAGTTATGGAAGCTATTGAAAATCATAGAAATAAATTACATTCTCCTCAAGCTGTTCAGCAACAAGCAGAAGAAGACCCTTATGCTAAATTAGAAAAATTAGCAGGGCTCAAAGACAAAGGTATCATTTCAGAAGAAGAATTTAATGCAGCTAAACAAAAAATATTAGGAATTTAAGTAATGGATATTATAAGTATAATAGCGATAATAATTGTTTTATTGTTATTGTATTTTTTCTTTGGTATCCTCATAAAATTTTTATGGGGCTGGTTACCTTTAGTGGTTGGAATAATTTTAAGCTTAGGTTTTGGATTGGCTGGAGGCATAACAAATGCAATAATTGCTATTATTATATTTATTGTAAGTTTAGTTTTAACAAATAATTGGCAAGGAAGTAATTTGTATTTTAAAATAGAAGAAAAGATTGATTCCTTGTTTTACTTTAAAGACTGAAAAGAGATAACAAAACAGAGTAGCCAATAAATTATCTAGCGGAAATTTATTGGCTATCTTCAACCGTTAAGTGCTAAATATATAAGACAAAAAAGGTAGTATTATGGACTATATTCCACCCCAAAAGTCAAGACAATTTCTAATTTTTTTTAATTCCATTGACTTTATGCCACCTTT
>JAMOPP010000030.1 GCA_027064405.1 Desulfurellales bacterium | reverse complement strand
CATCAAGGAAATTTGCAGGTTCACCGCCGGCAAGTTTAATAACATCCATAGTTGTCATAGCAAGTCCTGCACCATTAACCATACAGCCTATATTACCATCTAATTTAATAAAATTAAGACCTGCAAATCTTGCTTCAAGTTCATCCGGATTTGATTCTGTCAAATCTCTCATTTTTGATATCTCTTTTTTTCTGTAAAGCGCATTATCGTCTATTGTCATTTTTGCATCCAGCGCAATTAGATGGCCACTCTTTATTACTACGAGAGGGTTAAGTTCAAGCAAAGAACAATCTTTATCCATAAAAGCTTTATATAGAGCGCTGAATATCTTTTGAGCCTCTTTTCCCTGCTCAACAAGGTCAAGATCATATTTCAACCTTCTAATCTGATAGGGCAAAAACCCTACAGCAGGATCTATCGGGATTTTTATAATATCTTCAGGGTACTTTTCAGCAACCTCTTCTATGCTCATCCCTCCTCTTTTTGACGCTATGACCGTAGGTCTCGATGTTGTTCTGTCTATTACTATTGAAAAGTACAGTTCTCTATCAATGTCGGCAACCTTTTCAACAAGAACCTTTCTTACTTTAACGCCTTGAGGACCTGTCTGCTTTGTTACAAGCACCTTTCCAAACATCTCCTGAGATATATCCCTTGCGTCATCCGATGTCTTTGCTATTTCAACACCACCGGCTTTACCTCTTCCGCCTGTCAATACCTGTGCTTTTATCACCACAGGAAGACCCAATTCCATAGAAACCATCCAAGCGTCATAAGGAAAATGAGCAACCCTGCCTTCCGGCACGGGAATGTCGTAGCTTGCCAAAACCTCCTTGGCTTGATACTCATGAAGTTTCATCAAATACCTCCAAATCTCCATTTAATTGAGATTTAAAAAATAAACCTCAATTAAGGAATGTAATATTATATACGCAAAAGTCAAGAATTAAGGGTGTAAAACCTAAAAGTCGTTACTGTATTTAGAATTAATTAGGGCATATGCATTATGGTTATGGATACTTTCAAAATTTTCAACTTCTACGGAAAAAAAATCCATTCTTTTATCTTTTTTAAGCTTTAATGCAACATTTCTCGCAATATCCTCCACAAACATAGGATTATTATACGCCTTTTCAGTAACATATTTTTCGTCAGGTCTTTTTAATAGGGAATATATATCACAGCTTGCGGAACTTTCTGCTATATCTACAACTTCTTCAATCCATATAAGCTCGCTAAAACGAACTGAAATTTTTACAATGCCCCTTTGGTTGTGAGCCCCGTAATCACTTATCTCTTTAGAACACGGACATAGACTTGTCACAGGCACCGCAACGGTTAAAGTAATTTTGTTCTTTCCATTATCATCCACAGCGTCAACAATACAGTCATAACTCATTAAGGATTTAATTTTTGTTACAGGTGATTCCTTTTCGATAAAATACGGAAACTGCATATTGATGTAGGATTTAGCGGCATTAAGCCTCAGTCTCATCTCTTTTAAGATATGACTTATACTCTTTATATCTATGCAGTCTTTATTTTCGTTTAATATCTCAATAAATCTACTCATATGCGTCCCTTTGAATTCACTCGGAAGCAATACAAACATATTGATATCAGCAATAGTGTGTTGCCGTTTTTTTGCTTTATCCAGTAAGGATATAGGATAATGCAGATTTTTAACTCCAACTTTATCTATCGGTAGATTTCTCTTGTCTTTTTCGGATTGAACATCAGCTAAATTTTTCATAGTTATACCATTGTATAAAAAAATACTATCAATGCAAATATTCTATTGACTTTTTGAAATAGCGATATATCTTATTAGTCCGCCTTGTCGCAAGGTAGATTAAGTTTTTACGGAGGAAACAATGAATACATTAAAAACAGCATTTTTACTCGCCCTTCTAACGGGTCTTTTTCTTGTTATAGGCCAACTCTTAGGGGGAAGAACGGGTATTCAGATAGCTTTTATATTTGCACTGATTATGAACTTTGGAAGTTATTATTTCTCAGACAAAATAGCCCTTTCTATGTATAAAGCACAGGAAGTTGATAAAATGCAGGCTCCTGAACTTTATTCTATCCTTGAAAGACTTACACAAAAAGCCAATTTGCCTATGCCAAGAGTTTATATAATTCCTCAAGATGCTCCAAATGCTTTTGCTACAGGGAGAAATCCGGATCATGCAGCAGTCGCGGTTACTCAAGGCGCCCTTAATTTATTGTCTCAAGAAGAGCTTATGGGGGTTTTGGGACATGAGCTCGGACATGTAAAACACAGGGATATTCTTATTTCAACGATAGCATCTACAATAGCCGGAACAATAATGTTTGTATCAAGTATGATAAAATGGGCTGCTCTCTTTGGCGGACTATCGAGAGACGACGATGACTCAAGTCCTCTTGTTTTAATAGCAATGGCAATCTTCGCACCAATTGCGGCAACCTTAATACAGCTTGCGATATCCCGTTCAAGAGAATATGACGCTGACAAAGCAGGGGCAATTTATTCGGGTAATCCGCTTTATCTTGCAAGAGCTTTAGAAAAACTCGAAAATTACTCAAAAAACATACAGCTTAAAGGCTCGCCTGCAACTGAAAATATGTTCATAGTGAATCCTTTTAAAGGAAAAAGCTTTATGGCTCTATTTTCGACACACCCGTCAACGGAAGAAAGAATTGCACGATTAAAGAAAATGGTCATATCATAATAGTTTGTTGAAAAGATTATATCCTTACTTCAAATAATTTAATAGTGTTATGTAACAATTGACTTTACAACGAGTTTGCCTGTTCGGTGATAGCTCTTGTTAGACAGTTTACCCGACTTATTAACTTTAAATTTTTTATACCGCCCTCTTTTGTCAGGACAATTCTTGATAAATCCTTATTTCCTTTTTTATAAACTTATAAATCTAATAGGTAAAACATATCCAATGAATGAAAAAATCTTCCACTTTTAGAAGTGCCACCTCGGATGTGGAAGATTGGTTGCAGGCGGAGATAGCGTCCTGCACCATTCTTGTCTTTTAACTTTGGGAATATTTCAAGATTCATTTTCCTAAAAAAACAAAATCCAATATCAAAGTTCAAAAAAAGAATGGTGCGGGATAATTCCCTTCTTTGTAGACTTTTCAAAATAGTTTCATAATAGAAATAGTCTACAACCAAGCTACTAAATCAAATCTGAAACGATAAAAAAACAGACAACGAAATAAAGGCTGATAACAAAATATACGCTACAGCTTGGCTAAAACGGAAACTGAAAAAAATTTTGAATGTTGAATTTTGAATGTTGAATTGACGGAAGCCTGTCCCGCACCATTCTTAGCTGAAAAGTTCAGCAGAAGTAGAACTCTATCCAGCCAGATAAAGACAAAAACAAAATAAAGCTACAAACAGAAGAATGGTGCGGGATAATTCCCTTCAACCGAAGCCCTTTCCTTAAGAATTCAATAATAAAAACAGGGCGAAGCAAATCGAGCGTTTACCCAACTTGCTGTTCTTCGTAAGAAAAACGGCTCGATA
>JAMOPP010000029.1 GCA_027064405.1 Desulfurellales bacterium | reverse complement strand
GCCCAGTTGGAGTGCATCCAGTCAAGAATACGGCGCCTGCCGCTCCGACGAAAATGAGTCTTCGTAAATTTCTCATAAAACCTCCTCTTTTCACGTATAACGCTACGGCTCAGGGGCGGCAAACATGCGGAGCAACCAACTACGAATCAGCACCACACTTAATGCGGGGCACGGTCTTTGAAAAACCGCCACGCTGTTTGCCGTCCCTTGCAGCCGATTGTTAGGGCTTAAAGTTCTGTTTTTCCTTTTGAATTAAACTCTGCAAGCACCTTTATTTTCCGATAAAATGAGAGCAAGATTTTTAATGTTGCTAATGGATTTTTGGTTAACTTCTGTATTTGCTCAACATTTTCGAACCCAAGCAACTGGCTAAGCTTGTTTGCAGAGTCAATTGCAAAGTCTCTTTGCTCTTTTGACAAAAGCAAAGATTGTCTCTTTGCTTCTATTTTCATCATTTTCCTGGCATGCATTCCTTTGTATATATTGTTATATAGTTTATTTAGCTCATTAGCTGATTCGGTAAAACATAAAACAATTTTTTTGATATTAAGAGCAATGCCAACAAGTAAAGTGAGTTCTATCCAACCAGGATATGCATATTGAATTGATTTAATTTTGGGTCGATGCTTTATGTCAACTATGCATTTTAAATTATTATAGAAATTAACGGCACTATATCCACCCCGCCATGGATGTGTAGAGTAAGTTATGACTAATCGATCATCTTCGTCATCAAAGTCTTCAATCGGCCTCAAGAAAGAATATAAAAAAGAATAGATGTGAATATAAGTATGGGGGAATAAATACAAATCTTCCAGCGACCACTCGCCATCCATGACAATTTTATAGGTATTACTTTTCTCTGAATTCATGATGTATTTGTTGCCCTAACGACATGGGTCACTTGCCGACATGAAGCAAGGCCGAAGGCCGCGGCGGAATGGCGGTCAAGTGCACCCCTTTGTTATACTAATTGCTTTTTTCTCCAATATATCTACAATCTTGAATTTCTTTTTCTGCAACTTGAGGTTCTACTAATTCAGGATAAACATGTCCTACAAAAAAACCCAGAGAAACATTTAAGCGCACATATCTAATTTGTCCTTTGTCTAGCGTAAGCGAAAGTTTCCTCGTTACTTCTGTTGAAGTGGTAATCACATAATTGCCTGGTTTCTTATCAACAAAGAAAAAGCCTTTGGGAACAGCTTTTCCTATTACCTCTCCATTAAGGTTAACTTGTGGTTGAATAGCTGCACCCAAAACCGATGTACGATATATGTATATTCTGCCCATGTTAGGAGCTAAATTAGAAATAGAAGGTGCAAGCTCAGTAAATTTAGGACCAGTAGTGGCACAGCCTACTAACAAGAAAGAAACTGTTATAACAAACAATAATTTTGATAATACTCTTATTCTCATGACTACCTCCTACTATGAATTATGTTATTGATTAAAATTAATTTTCCTCATTTTTAATTTTTGAGGGTTACTTAGTGGGGAAAAAGACTGTTGAACTGGCAAATAGAAACCAACTAAATTACCAGATGAAACAACGATATATGCTTCATATACATTAGAAGCTTCTACTGTTAAAATTTGATCGTTTGTTTTATAGATATCTCCATAGGATATAGTTCCAACATAATGCCACTTTGTTCCTTGTTTTAATTTTCTACTATATCCAGTTCCCAAACTAACATTTACCTCTTTTTCTAGTAAAAATGATGCCTTAGACAAAGGTAATGATTCGATTTGTGTAGGAATTTGTTTTACGTGAACTAAATCAAAGGCACATGAAAATAGTAACATAGCAAGAACACAGCACAATATAAAACATATCCCTTTTTTCATAACCATCTCCCTTATAAGAAATTTACTCAATTTTTAGTATAACGGCCGAGCTCACCTGCCGCTATGAAGCGCCAGCGGAATAGCGGTCAGGTGAAGCGCCTTGTTGGCTATTTTTTAATATATTTATAATTTCCGTAAAATATGAATCGGCTATTGATTTAAGTATATAACCGCTGAGTTTTCCTTTTCTTTTACCAGCAATTTTAATCAAAATATCTTTTACCGATTTAAGCCATTCAATTTCACTAAGTATGTTTTTATGAATACCAGCTAGTTTATATCTCTCTTTTAGTGCAAAAATAACAGTTCTTCTGTTTTCTGGAGATAAACTGAGAAAGACAGTGACGAATTCTTCTGGATCAATATAATTAAAAATTGGAGTATTATAATAAATTTGATGATCTGAATTTGAAATACAAATCATTTTTGCAAAACGAGACGCATCTGCAGCCATTATTTCGAGTAATTCTTTTCCTGCCTCTGGCATTTTTTCCTTTTTTGCTTCATCTTGAGTATTGACAATATATTGACAGAATTCTTGAAATTCTGCGATTTCTTTTCCAAAGAATCCTAATCCTGCATAAGAATCATCAAGTAATCCGCTACTTTCTCCCCATTCGAATGGGAGTCTCCCTTCGTTTTTAAGAAAATCAATATATGATTTTGCTGATTCTAAAATTTTATTTTTTGCTAGACCGCCAATATTTTTATCTGCGATCCATAATAGCAACCCCACAACATGTTTAATAATTCCAATCTCTGAATACTCTCGCCCTTCAAATTCCTGTAGAACCTTTTCAAGAATCTTATCGAATTCCTCATCAGTCAATTCCATTAAATGCCAAAGTTTAACCCAATTAGGAGTATTTTCATCTTGAAAGTATTTAGAATTAGCAAGAGACTCTTTTAATATAGATTCATCAGCACATCCTTTATAAAAAAAACTTTGCCAGAAACGTTCAGATGGTATAGGATCATGCAATGGAGTTGCTTCAGAATATTTTTTAATAATTTCTTTTATTATATTTTTCTCATCACCTTCACTATCTTTACCGTCGCTAAAAATACTAGAAAAATACACTGATCTAAATTTTGCTATCTCGTTTGGCAGAATAGTTCCATGACGTATTTCAAAAGAATACGCTAACAGTAAAGATAAAATATCTCTCATTAGATCCAATTTTTCTCTTGCACAAGAAGGAATTACAGGATAAATGATTTGAAATTCCCATAATGATTGTTTTAAATTTCGTAAATTTTCATATTCAGATAACTTATAAATCTGCTTTATTTTATCTTTATTCTTTTTTAAAAAATCTTTAGTTTCTTTATCATCTATATATGATATAAATTCATCAATAGCACTATCTATATCTGCAACTACCTGAAAAGTTTTACCTATTAATTTCTCTTTTATATCAGTGTACTTCTTGCCGTCCTCGGAATTTATAATTGCATCTTCATTTGCGATAATTACTACTTTTATTCCTTGATGCTCAACAAAGTAATTTATATATCCTAAAACAGCATCTATCTCAATTTTACAGCGTTCAAGATCATCAAAAATTAGAATACAATCTCCAGTATATTTTAAATACCTCGGAAAATCTATTTCTGGTATTTGGCTTGTTATAGTTGCATCATTTTTATTATCTCCATCAAGATCTATTTTTATAGCAGCCTTTAAAACTCCTTT
>JAMOPP010000028.1 GCA_027064405.1 Desulfurellales bacterium | reverse complement strand
TAAATTCTCTTCAATAAACCTTCTGCCGTTTATGGCAAGATCCTCTCTAAGCTTTCTATTCTCCCATAGTTCTCTTATCGCTTCAGATATACTATCCGAATCAGTCTCTGTTATCAAGAGGTGTTCTCCTGAGATAGCTATCTCACCTATTCCCGTCTCCTTTGTCGCTATGGTTGGTATTCCGCATGCCATTGATTCTATAACAACATTATCAAAGCCACCCTTTTGAGAAGGTATCACGCATATATTAAATAGCGCATATATCTTCTTTGTTGCCTCTATTGCGCCTAAAAAGACCACTTTATCTTTTATATTTAGTTCTTCTGTCATCTGAATGAGTTTCTCTTTTAACTTTCCATCGCCTACTAAAACCAGTTTTGCGTCTATTTTACTTTTGGCAAATGCTTCAATCAAAACATCTGCACCCTTTGGATTGTAGAATCGTACAACCGAACCGATAATAAAATCATCATTACTTAAATTATATCTCTTTCTAACCTCTGCCTTTTCATCTTTAGTTATGGGTTTGAAAAATTCCGTATCGATAGGATTGTAAATAAGCTGTATTTTGCTTTTAGTTTTAGGTAAAACTCTTATCAAATTGTCTTTTATATTTAATGAGTTAACTATGTAATTTTTGCTTTTTTTGGTAAATGCCTGCATAAAAATCTTTCTATGCAGCTTCTTTTCCCACTTCCAGGTCGTGCTTCCTATAAATGTAAAAATAGGAATTCTAATTCCAATAAGCGCCATTTTTGTTGTATAATCAGCAAGAAACTCAAATGTAAATATAATATCAGGATTAATATTTCTTATAATCCTTCTCAATTTTAGAAACACATCAATTCTGTATGATTTTAAAGAGCTGTTACCCTCTTCAGTAACGCCAACAACGTCTATGCCCTCTTTTTTTGCCCGTTTTAGAATTGAATCATCCGGTTTCATTATTGAAATTATTGTAGGACAATATCCTTTGTAGTCTTTTAAACCTTTAATAATCCTAAATGCTCTTCTTTCCGGTCCTCCGAAAAACCCGAAAGCATCAAGCACTAAAACCAATTTCTTCATATATGAAACCTATTGTATATTTTTGATAAAGTAAAATGGGAATATATAAAAATCCGTTTTTTAAATCTCTTTATGTTGTCAGAGGCATGTATTCTTCCAATTTTACACCTATCTGTTTTGCTACCTACAAAATCTTTCTTAGTAGAAAAGCAGTATCTGAAACCTGCTTTTTTCGCAACTTCAATACTTTCTTTGCTATACTCGCCCCACGGCCATGACAATAAGTCCGTATCTGTATTCAAATGTTCTTTAATTAACCTCTTTGATAAAGCTAACTCATCAAATATTCTATTTTTAAAATCATTATCACTTTCAAATACGCCCCTGTTCTTGTATTTCTTAATTTCAGTTAGAACTTTTGTTTTTGTTTTGTTGTAATTTTGTGTTTTATTGTAAATTTCATTAAACACATCTTTAGTATATCTCTTGAAATCGTCACCCGGCATAAACTTCTTTGAGGCAAGAGAGCTTTTCATATTAAAAACGGGACTGCCAATATTTAAATTATTGTTATTTGCATATAAAAAACTCCAGTGCACATTAGCATCTTTGTGATAAAAATCGTGCACATTGTCGTCTGAAAAAATCTTTGAATGCAGATGTCCATGTGAACCTATTTCAAATATTCCGCTCTTTTTCATAATATCAAGTTCTTTCCAGCTTAAAAATTCATGATAATCACCACGCAAAGAATCATAAAGAGCTGTTTCCCGTTTGTCGGGTATAAAGAGATTTTTAAGTTCAACCTTTCCGTTCCAATAATCTTCAAGTGTATCTTTTACATTTTCATTATCCCGTATTTTCGATGTTGCAGGAAATATAACGGCTTTCGCATTGTACTTTTTTAGGATAGGATATGCATAAACAAAATTATCCGCAAATCCATCGTCAAAAGTCAAAAGAACGGATGGTCGCTCTAACCTCTTTCCGCCTAAAACGGATTTCAATTCCTCAACGCCTACTATGTCAAATCTATTTGATACATAGGATAATTGCCATTTAAAAGTGGATATATCAATATCATAACCTTTAAACGGCAATATCCTATGGTAATAAAGTACTATTAACGGGTTCAATATTCCATCTGACCTGCTGATAATCTATCCACTTCATCAATTCCTTTAATAAACCTTGAGAAGAATGTCGCAGGCAAACCGATCACTGATATTATATCATCATCGATTTTACCTATGCCAACAACCCTTCCCCTAACATCTCCCGAATTCCACACCTTGTCAAAATTGCCTGCATCATATTTTAATAAGGTTAAAGAATAAGCATCATAAGCCTGTTTGTTAATTGCAATTGTGTGACTTAAATAATTTCTCAAACCAAGTGCATAAATTGAATTTTCTTTTCCTCTAAAGAACACTACGCTTTTACTAATGTACGCATTATTCCTTTTCTCCACATCATGTATACTTTCTTCATTATTTGCTTCATAGTGGTATCTCTCTACTCCTCTTTCCCCGTATCCTAAACTATAAGCTGTTTTATGTTTAATTTTTCCCGATATTGTATCATACAGACAGAGCTGAGAAGAATTCGAAACATAAGCTATGTAATTATCTATTTTTTCAAAATTAAACAGGCTGTTTGGTTTAACCGGAAGATTGAGTTTTTCAATTTTGCCAGATTCGACATCAAGCTTGTAAATATCTCCCTTAAAAACCTTTTTTACACTTGCGGCTTGAGCTATCAAAACGGGTTTATTAAATCTGTCATAAAATCTAATGCTATACGGTATATCATCCTTTATAATATGAAATTTGTAGTTCATATCTATATAACCCAAAGAAGAGTCAACAGAGCCGTAACTGTTGAAATTTGAAAGAGCTACAAGAATTTTATCTCCCATTTTTACACTATCAATATTGTAAATATTGTATCCGTATGAAAATTCACCCTTTTTTTCAAAAGAATCTATATCGTAGTTATAAATATACACCTTTGAACCCTGTGCAATCAAAATATCCTTTTCACCGTTACCGTTAACATCCCCTACATAGAAAGCAGTTGTGCCGTGACCTATATTTTTATATGATGCGATTTTGTAAGTTGAAGAAGACATATCCAACCCTGTGTAAGGACTGTACAATCCGGCTTTATCCAATAGACTTTCCCAAAATGTCAATTTAGGAGATAATCTTAAATTTGATGCTACAATATTATTTGCCGGTATATCCGTATCATTTTTTTTTGCAAGAAGAACTTCTTGATTATTTTTATCTATATCAATTGTATTCGATAATAATGTGTGTCCTGAATATCCGCTATAAACCTTATACGATAATTGTTTATATCTTTTAATACTGACCAATACAATCAGGTCAGCATTAACAGCATCGGATAATTTTTTAACAGACTCAGCCTCACTAAGAGAATTAATTCTTGATTTTGTAACTGCTATGCTTAAGGTATCAGGGTCTATAGTATAAAATTTGCCGGTTTTAGACAAAGCATTTGAAAAAGATTGAAAAACATGAGGATTTCTTGTAATAACAGCAACTCTGTACTGTTTTTTACCCGC
>JAMOPP010000027.1 GCA_027064405.1 Desulfurellales bacterium | reverse complement strand
CCGCCTTATGCCCCTTAAAATTCTTTGTAAAAACAGATACATTTTCTAAAAAGTGGTAGGTATGTCTATGCCATTGCCCAATAAATTCGACAGGCACTACATTTGGGATTTTGAAACGGATTGGGATAAATAATGGAATTAAAAAAGTAAAAAGTGTAGCTATTTGACAAAGTCGAAAAATAAAGTACTTAGAAAAAGCCGGCAAGACAAAAACGCTGAATATTTGTATTTTTTAGGTATTCAACTTGTTGTATTAACTTCAATGTCGCATAGAGGAATATACCAAAGTGCACCAAGACAATCAGTATCATTTATGCTTCCTGCCACATTTTCACGCAAAAAAGATATCTTAATCGTATTTAAACTATCACACTCAAAATATTCTACCTGTTTTTTATTATAAATTTTGCAAAACATCTCTTTATTTAAAACCCTTTTTGCCATTTGATAGAATTCACTGTTTTTAAATATAATGTCTATTGTTATATGCCAAACACCTGCATTTTTACTTCTTAGAACATAGACCATATCTTTGAGCTTCAAAATACAACCTCTTCTATCTTGAAAAATCTGTTGACATTTTCAGTTTCCAATATGTGATAGACAGAAAATTCATAAACTTCACCTGTATCAAATTCGGCAGGAGAGTATGGAAATGCCAAATTTGCACCTGTTGCAATTCTTCCTTTATAATCATAATGCTGCAGAATTGATTTTGCAACAGAGCATACTCTGTGGGCTAAGTTTTGGTTCTGCGCTACAGCATCAACTACAACACCTATTTCATAAGGATTCTCTGTCATAAATTCGTTTTCCCCAAGACTGCCGTTTTTGCCGTATAATCTAAACTGCAAATTATATTCATCTTGAACTTGAGAATAAACATCCTGTTTTATATCTTCTAAAATATTGTCAATCTGTTCTATCATTAGACGGTTTCTTATGCCTGCAATTGCAACAGTTCTAAAACCTGCAAGTTTTGCTCCCTCTAACTTAATTGTAGTCTTCGCTCTTTTAATCCATTTTGCCCCGTTTATTTTGACCGTTCTTCTATCGTGCTGAAAATATCTTGCACTATCAAGATTCAAAGTTCCGTCCGGTTCTTCTATAACAAAAGGATTTGTATTTTCGTAAAGCGTATGAGCCATAGCAGATTGCTTCGTGCATATCCTGTTTTCATTGGGTGGTTTCAAATAGAAAAAATCATCATCAATATAACCCAAAAGCGCATCTGACGGACTTGCGGGTTTTGAACATAGTGCTCCGCATTCTATAATTTTTGCCATATGCCAGACAAGACTTGGGTCAGCATTTTTTATTAAG
Organism: Desulfurellales bacterium; assembly: GCA_027064405.1. Taxonomy (GTDB): domain Bacteria; phylum Campylobacterota_A; class Desulfurellia; order Desulfurellales; family Hippeaceae; genus JAMOPP01. The sequence goes on along the minus strand of JAMOPP010000027.1, from coordinate 2,394 downwards.
GGATAAGCTGCATATATTGAAGCATCCGTAGCTCGTCCTGCAAGTATTACATCAAATTTATTATCAAGAGCTTCTTTGAATTTATCGACACCCATCTGCCCAACTATTCTTGTTGATAAATCTATATCATTTTGATTTAGCTGTCGATTTCCTTCGTAGCTTTTTATGTGACCATGCAAGAGTTCTTCTTTTATAAAGTTTTTATCAAATTCAGAATGAATGACAGCCATTCTAAAATGCAGACGGTTATCCTTTGCTATATCCTGAATAATTCTGACCATCTGTTCCAAATGCACATCGCTTCCTGCATATCCTGCCGAGCCTACAATAAAAGGTATTCGTTTTTCAATTGCTGTTTTTAAAGGAAATTCAAGGTCGTTTCTTGTTGCATCGTAATTTGCCTTCATTTTTCCGCTTCCTAAAAAGAAAGCTCCCGAATCAATAGAGCCGGCATCAACCCCTATAAAATCAACGCCCTCTTTTATAGCCTTTATAAAAGAATCCTTGTGGTAACCGTATCCGAGCTGTCCCATCAACGATAAAGCCTTAATCATATAAGCCATTATAGGTAGGATTTTATAATATGCAAGCATAAACTATTGTATATGGTAGATAGCCATAGACATACTTACCACCCACATCAAGTAGAAGCACAGGGAAAAAGCAATGAAACTTTGTCTTTGGATAGGATATTGGATGCACTCCTGCATATAAGAATTATAAAAAGCGGATATTAAATCAAGGAACTACTCTATAAAACCAATACAAATCTATAAACACAAACCAAAGACAGGCAAAAGCAACCGCTTACTTTAAATGCAAGCGGTTGCAAAAATTTAATCTATTTTGTATTCAGATACGGCTTTTCCTATCTCTTCGGCTTTATCAATAAGCTGTAGAGATTGTACACTAACATTTTCCACTATCTTTGCATTTTCTTGCGTTGCTATACTTATATCTTCAATTTGCTCTTCTATCTGTCCATAGGTCGACGACATCTCTTCTATGGCTGCTGCAATGGAGCTAACCTGATGTGATGTCTCTTCCGTGTTTTCGCCAATATTTTCCAATATATCCTTGACTTCAAATGTAAATGTTTTGCCTTCATGAGCTGATTCTTCGCTCTTTTTAGATTGCTTAACCGCACTGTCAACATCTACCTGTATCTTCTTTATAATTTCTGCTATCTCTTGTGTTGAATGCTGAGTTTTTTCGGCTAATTTTCTAACTTCATCTGCAACAACGGCAAAGCCTCTTCCATGCTCTCCTGCCCTTGCAGCTTCAATTGCTGCGTTTAATGAAAGTAGGTTGGTCTGCTCAGCTATATCATTGATTACATTTACAATATTCCCTATTTGTTTTGATGTATCGTATAGTTCTTCTATAGCACCTGAAGTTTCTTTGGAATTTTTTTCGAGTTCATCAATGACATTTGCCGTAATATTAACCTTGTTAACACCATCTTGCGTGACACTAACCATTTTTTCTATAAATTCACTTACATTTTCCGTATTTGCAGTTATGCTATCTATAGCTTCTCTGACATCGTTTGTAGATGTCTCGATAAGGCTCATTTTTTCCTGTATGTTTGACATATTGTTTTGAAGCTGTTCACCTGAAACGGCGAATTCTTTTGCCGATGATTGAGTGCTTATGCCTATTTCTTTAAGGGTTTGGATATCTTCTTTTCTTCTTTTTGTGAATTCATTAAATTTTTCGCTTAATTGGCATATCTCATCATTTGATAATTTTTCCAGATATACAGTTAAATCGAATCTTGATTGTTCAAATGCGTCTATAAGCCTATTTGTTCTGTCGGTTATAGACTTAGTAAATAGTGTTGAGATAAGGAAAGTTATGATAAGCATTGCTATAAATGATGTCAGAGATGACTTGAGTATAGACATTGTAACGGGTTCGGTAAAGTCGCTGTTTGCAAGCTTTGTTGCAATGATATAATCCAAAGGCTTAAAATAGCTAAATGCAACTGTGCCTTTTGCGCCCTTGAATGTATACTCTATAACTCCGTTTTTTTGATTTAGCATATCTTTCATAAAACTATAAGAGCTAACATTTTTTCCTATTAAACTTTTATTTTTGTGAACTACTATATTGCCTTTTTTATCCAAAATAAAAGCATAACCCTTTTTTCCTATTTTTACAGAACCCAACGTTTTTTGTATGCTATCCATAAATTTTTTTGTTTTAACGCCTACATAAAGTATGCCTTCGACTCTTCCATTTACAATTATCGGTTTATATGCCGTAATATACCAATCATCTACGACATATGCTTTTCCGTAGTATGTTTTTTTATTTAAAACCGTTTGTATGACAGGAGAGTTCATAGGAATATATGTGCCTGTAGCCCTTTTTCCGTTTTTGTATCTTACA
>JAMOPP010000026.1 GCA_027064405.1 Desulfurellales bacterium | reverse complement strand
TTTTCTTTAAACACCTAATCGTCGTCTTCTCCTGTAGGGTCAAGAGAAGTAGATATAATAACCGATACAACTATTGCAAATCTCATCATTGCCATACCTCCTTCGGTTTGCCTTCCGCAAACCACTGTCATTGCTTAGTTCTTAACTTCATTTTTTCAAAAAGTCAAATTCCATTCTCTCTTTTCTTCACTTTTTATATAGGTAAAGATTTAACAATAATATCATATGTGATATTATAAATTAAGGATTATAATTTTTATGAGAAAAAGAATTTGTAAGTTAATAGAAAAGGTTCTTAAAAATAAAAAAGTGTTTCATTTAAAGATTTGGATAGGTTGCTAATTGAGCTTGGTTATGAAAGAAAACAGCCTGGAGGAGGGAGTAGCCATTATACATATAGAAAAGAAGGGAAAAATCATTACTATTCCCTATAAAAAGCCTGTAAAAGAATTTTATGTGAAAAAGGTTGTGGAACTGTTACATTTGGAGGTGTTGTATGAAAAGGAGTGTTGAAGATTATATAGATCTTCCTTACAAGAAGGAAATTATAAAATATCCTGACGGTGGATACTTTATAGAGGTTAAAGAATTACCCGGATGCATGAGCGAGGGGGATACTGTAGAAGAAGCATTTGAAATGATAGAAGATGCTATGAGGGCGTGGATAGAAACCGCATTAGAATATAACAAAACAATACCTATTCCTGATGTTATGAGAAAAAATCAGTATAATGGTAAAGTGCTTGTGAGGATGCCGGCCATGCTGCATAAAAGCATAGCTGAGGAGGCAAAAGCAAACGGTGTAAGTATAAATACATATATTGTTACTATGTTGTCTGAGAAAAATAGTTTGAATAAGATTATAAACGCTTTAAAAGGTTTGCCTGAAGAATCTGAAGAAATAGAAGATAACAGCCCTTTAAACAAAAAGGAGTTTAAAACCGTTTTGAAATTTAATCGATTTAAAGAAAATTTATATACCAAGAATGCGGTATGAGTGTAGATATTAAGAAATATAATGAGTTTGTTCGAGGTATTGAACTTGAGGATTTATACATAGATAACTTTACATTTAAAAGAATGAAGCTGGAATTAGATAGCTTGGATACGGATGTTCCGGTTAGCATTGTTTTTAAAATTACAAAGAATAGCTATGAAACTATTAATGATAGGTTTGAAATATCAAGCTCTGTTATATTCAGGATAAAGCGTGACGATAAGATGTTATTTGAAATGAAATGTAGAGTAATATCAAAATACAGATATAAAATAGAATTGAACGACGACTTATTCGATAGTTTTTCAAAACGAAATTTACCTATAACATTATTTCCTTTTTTGAGGGAGTTGATTGCAAATTCTATGTATAGAGCAGGGTTGCCTCCTATACTAATACCTTTTCTTAAAAATTAAAATGGGTTTTTATGTTCTGTTTAATCCAAAAAACGGAAAAATTGACAAAAGAGGTGGTGTAAATCGAATTAAAAACTTGACTTTTTTTGACAAACCATTAGAATTTCCCAAGTTTTTGGGATGTCGTCTAATGGTAGGACAGCGGACTCTGGATCCGCTGGTCGGGGTTCGAATCCCTGCATCCCAGCCATTTATTGGCCCTATCGTCTAGTGGTTAGGACGTCGGCCTCTCACGCCGAAAACAGGGGTTCAACTCCCCTTGGGGCTACCATTTATTTTTTTACTTGAAAACCGACTAATATAGTAGTAACTTAAGATTAAGGGGTGAATGAAATGATAAGACAAATTTTTATTTTTATTACTATTTTGTGTGGTTTTCCTTTTTATGTGCATGCTGCGCAATATTCAAACTATTCTGCTCAAATAGACGGCAATTACATAGTTTTTTATTATGATCTTTTAACTCAAAATAATAAACAGGCTGTTGTGGGTCTTCAAATAAGAACAAAGAAGAGAATTTACACGACAAGAAGCCTTCACCTAAGTGGCGATGTGGGACTTGTAAATAGCGGTAAAAATAGAAAAATATACTGGGATGTGAGTAAGGATTTTCCAAATGGTACACCCAAGGATGCAAAATGGTCTTTAAGGGTGAGAGACAGAAATTATAAAAATGTATTTGGTATGGAGTTTGTGTATATACCTAAGGGTTGCTATTTAATGGGTGCAGATAAAGACGATGCCTATGCCAAAAAGGATGAAAAACCGCAGCACAAGGTTTGCGTGGATGGTTTCTTTATAGGTAGGTATGAGGTTACAAATAAGCAGTTTAAGTTGTTCGACCCTACGCACAATAGTGGAGTAAATAAACAATACGATTTATCTAAGGATAATTATCCTGTTATAAATGTATCGTGGGATAATATCCATAAATATACAAAATGGCTCTATGTGCAGACAAAAGAGATGTACAGATTGCCGACAGAGGCTGAATGGGAGTATGCAGCAAGAGCCGGCATAAAAGAAGACGTATATTGGGACAAGGAGCAGGATGCCTGCAAGTATGGAAATTTTTACGATTTGGATTCTAATAAAAAAATTGACAGCTCGTTCCAAAAACCTTTTAATTGTCATGACGGTTATGTAGGTACCGCTCCTGTGGGGAAGTTCTTACCCAATAGATTCGGACTTTATGATATGCTTGGAAACGCAGCTGAATGGTGTTATGATACCTATTATGCAAAAGCTTATTCTATAAGTAAACTTAACAATCCGGTCTATATCAACCCCCAAGTATCACTTGCCAAATCCGTTAGAGGGGGAAATTGGTATTCACCAAAAAAGTATGCAAGATTGAGTGCGCGAAGCAACTATATGCCCGGATTGATAACCGATTTTATAGGTTTTAGATTGGTTCTTGAACCTTGAGAGCACTTTGCAATGCATAGTTGCTTATAAAAGGATTGAAATAAATATCAATTTTTAAACATTTTTAACAAAAACCCTGTTGTTTACTTCTTTTTCCTTGTCATACGGGTCTATATGAAATCTTACGCCTTTAATGTGTAGCTTGTTGATTATTTCGTCTCTTACGACCTCTCCTATATCGTGAGCTTCCTGAACGGTTAGATTTTTGTCAACCTCTATATCTATATTGACGAAGATATCCTCTTCGCTTTTTTCCACAACTACATTATGAAGACCTATGATATTGTTATTTTTATAGACTATATCTTTAATTTCATTAAAAATATTGCTGTCATCTATCTGTTCTACATTGTTTTGCCCCTCTATTTTTGTTGATATGAAAACAGAGTCGAGATAGGGAATTGCCTTTAACGCATAAAATAGTTTATCTTTTATATCAACGCTTTTGATTACGGAAATATTCGGCTCTACTACCATTACAAGTTCTGCGTGATAAAACTGTCCGTATTTTCTAATTCTAATGTCTTCAATCGTTTTTATTCCGTCGATTTGAGCGGCAGTATCAATCATGGTTTTTAATATTTTTTTATCTGCAATATTGGCGTCAAGAAGCTCCTTGGATGATTCCGATAAAATTTCAAATGCCGAATGTAAAATAAATAAGGATACAACACCGCTTGCTATCGGGTCAAAGATGGGATATCCGAAATATGAACAAAGTATTCCTATGGCAACCGCAATTGAAGTTACGGCATCGCTTCTGTGGTGATATGCGTTTGCGACTATTGAAGTCGAGTTGATGCGCTTTCCCACTCTGTATGTATATCTAAATATGAACTCTTTTGACAAAATCGATATTAACGCTGCTATAATTGCGTATATGCTAACTTGCGTAAAGTTGTGCGTAGATATTTTTATGTAAGCATCTTTCAAAAGCTCAAAGCTTACAAGAGCCAAAAGAATTGCTATTGAAAAAGCCGTAAGAGATTCTATTTTTCCAATGCCGTAAGGATACTTTGTGCTTTTAGGCTTTCGGGAAATTTTAATGCTAAAAAGCACCATAAAATCACTTATTAGGTCGCTTAAAGAGTGAATTCCGTCTGATATCAAAGCGCTACTGTGGAATATAAAACCGAATGCGCATTTAAGAACAGCCAATAGAATATTGATAATACCACCAAGTATGGTAACTTTGTAGGCATCATTATTTTGTTTCATTTTTTTAGATAATTTACCATAGCCTCAAGTGCAAGTTCATATACGAAATCGCCGAAACCCGCTATAGTTCCGAGTGCAATATCAGATAGGTAGGATTTGCGCCTGAAGTTGTCCCTTTTATAGATATTTGTGAGGTGAACTTCGATAAAGGGTATCGAAATAGACAATAGTGCGTCTCTTATTGCAATGCTCGTGTGAGTGTACGCTGCTGCGTTTATTATAAGACCCTGTTTGTCTGCCGATGACTGTATCTTTGATACGATTGCACCCTCTGAATTTGATTGGTAAAATTCAACAAAAATATTAAGTGATTCGGCTTTCTTTCTGATCTCTTTATTGATTTCTTCAAGTGTCTTGCCACCGTATATTGCAGGCTCTCTCTTGCCGAGCATATTTAAATTCGGCCCGTTTATTATTGATATATCCATTATGAAACACCAAAAGAGCAGGCATAAAGGTATGAGTAACCCTTGTTATGCTCCTTGTATATGCACTTTCTTACAGGGGACTCGGTTTCGCTTGATACAAGTAGAATGTCTATTAGCCGGGCTATTTTTTCTTTATCCATATCTTTTTTGAGTTGTTTTTTTATGTAAGATTGCAAATCATCTTCCGTAAACGGAATTTTGCCGAGTTCATCGAGCGATTTTGCCGCCTTTTCAACAATCATTAACTCTTGAATATCTTTCATTTTTATACGCTGAATTTCATTTTTTTGCCACCCAAAAGGTGCATATGTATATGAAACACCTCTTGTCCGGCATCTTCGCCGTTGTTTATTAAAATTCTATAACCGCTTTTATCTATGCCGAGTTCTTTTGCGAGTTTGTTTGCTATAATCGCCATATCGCCTATTATATGTTTGTTGCTGTCGTCTATGTCAGAGAGGTATTCTATGTGTTGTTTCGGTATAATTAATATGTGAATCGGTGCTTTTGGGTTAATATCCTTAAACGCAAGGTAATTTTTATCTTCGTAAACCTTTGAAGATGGCATTTCGTTGTTTATAATTTTACAAAAAATACACATACTTTCTCCTTATCTTATTATTGTTTCTTCCCTTTTTGCTCCTGTTGATATGATAGAAATCCTAACGCCCAGAAAATTTTCAATATATTCTATGTACATTCTCGCTTCCTTTGGTAAATCACTGTACTGAGATATGTCGTTTGTTTTATTCCAGCCTTTAAATGTTTTATAAACCGGTTGACATTTTGCAAACTCTTCAAGTTGAGAAGGTATATAACCTATCTTCCTTCCCTCATATTCATATCCCACACAAACCTTTACATCTTCCATTTCATCTAAAACATCAAGTTTTGTTAGTGCTATATCCTCTATTCCGCTCAGCATTACAGCATATTTTACAGCAACAAGGTCAAGCCATCCGCACCGTCTCGGTCTTCCCGTTGTAGCACCGAATTCCGCACCTTTTTGTCTTATCTCTTCCCCTGTTTCACCGGTTAATTCACTTGGGAACGGTCCGTTACCTACCCTTGTAGCATAGGCTTTCATAACGCCTACAACATTATTCAATGCTTTGTAGGAAAGGCCGGTTCCTGTAAATGCTCCGCCTACGGTTGGACTTGATGATGTGACATACGGGTATGTTCCGAAATCCACATCAAGAAGCGAGCCTTGAGCACCTTCAAAAAGTACGCTTTTACCGTTTTTTACCACTCCGTTTAGGTAATAAACCGTATTTCGTATATAATCTTTAAGTTCATAAGCGTATTCTTTATACTGTTTAAATATTTTGTCCGCATCAAATCGCTCTATTTTGTATAGGTCGCAGAGTTTATTGACCTGTTCTACATTTGTATGGATTTTATCTTTTAATATATCGTTGCTGAGCAAGTCACACACTCTTATGCCCACTCTGTTGTATTTATCCACATAGCAGGGACCTATACCCTTTTTTGTTGTTCCTATTTTTCCATCCCCAAGCTGTAGCTCTTTTATCTCATCAAGAACCTTATGGTAAGGCATAACAAGATGGGCTTTTTCGCTTATCATTAATCTGTTTTCTATGTTAACGGAAAGTTCTTCAAGCGCTCTTTTTTCTTCTAAGAAACTTGCAGGGTCAATAACAACACCGTTTCCTATAACGCAGATTTTGTCTTTGTGCAGTATTCCGGAAGGTATTAAGTGAAGTATATATTTTTTATCTTCTATGCAGACGGTGTGCCCTGCGTTGCTTCCACCTTGATATCTTACTATTACATCTGCATCTTCGGAAAGTATATCAACAATTTTGCCCTTTCCTTCATCGCCCCACTGGGCTCCTAAAACAAGTCTGTTCATTTTTTCTCCTTATTAGATAAAAAATATATTAATTCGTCAAGATTAATGGCAAACCCCGTAGCCGGTATATATTTACCGAAAGGTTTTGTTACATTTCCGTATCTGCCGCCTACAACCAATGATCTGTTTTCTGAAAATACCGAAAAGGTTATTCCGTGATGATACATAGGATGCTCGCAGTAAAAGAGGTCTAAAAAAACTTTTATGTCCTTATTGTCCGATTGTATTTTTTTTGCGGTATCAATTGCGTCCTGTGCAATATCTAAAACATCGTTATAATAATCATTGTTTTTCTTTACATATCCGCTTAGGGTTTCTAATCTTTTTAAGTTGTCTATAAAATTATTCGGCAACTCGGTTATGCTTTTCAAGATTAAAGATATGTTTTTCTTTTCAAGGAAACCCTTTATCTTTTTTGTTTTTTTGGAATCATTTAAGCCGTATTTTTCAAACAGTCTTTCAAAAATATATGTATCTGAAATTCTTACCGTTATATCTTTGATGTCAAATTTCCTTAGAGATTCTATGGAAAGATTTATAATCTCGTTATCAGCTGTTTTTTCTTTTATGCCGAGAAGTTCAACCCCTACTTGCTTAAACTCTCTTTTTTGGCCTGAGTGTTCTTTGATATCTCTGTAAATATTATCTGCATAACATATTCTTGCAGGCATATCAAAATCGCCCATAAGAACAGCCTGCATAATTTGCATTGTTATATCTGCTCTTAAAATCATCGTCTGTCCGCTACTTTTATCTATAAGCTTAAAGAGTTTTGTTTTTAACGGTTCAAATAAACCCGATGATATGCCGTTCTCGTATGAGAATGAAGGCGTAACAATCTCTTTATATGAATTATCTTTAAAAAATTCTATAAGACTATTTTCAGTAGAACGCCTTAAAGAGGAGAGTGGCTCAAAAAATTGTACTACACCTGAAGGTATGGAATTTTTCACGAGAGTATCTCCATAGCTTTTTTAATACCGCCTGAGAAGTTGGAATTTGCATCTAATTTCTTTAAAGCCATCTCAAGGGCTGATATAGTCATAAGCATATCCGGTTTGTCGAAATATCCAAGATGAGCTATTCTTATAATCTTACCTTTCATAGAGCCTTGTCCGTTTGACACACTAACTCCGTAGGATTTCATTAAATTTATAATATCGCCGGAATTTATGTTGTTAGGAGATTTTATGGCTGTCAAGGAATTTGCCGGTCTTTTTGCAAAAAGTTCAAGGTTTATGGCTTTTGCGGCTTCTTGTACAGATAGTGCAAGAAGGGCGTGTCTTTTAAATACATTTTCCAATCCCTCATTCAGGATTCGTTTAAGTGACAGATTAAGTCCTTCTATTATGGTTATAGCCGGAGTAAAGTGACCGGCGTCAGCATTTAACTCACCCAATATATCAAAGTAATATCGCCTGTTTTTATTGTTTTTTATTGTTTTTTTAGCTTTTTCGCTTACGCTTAGCAGGGATAACCCCGGAGGTAGCATCAAAGCTTTCTGAGAGCCCGTTATCATTATATCTATTCCGAAATCATCGGTTTTTACATCAATGGCGCCTATTGCAGTTATGCCGTCAACAACAAAAATAACTTCCGGATAGTTTTCTTTTATCATTTTTCCTATCTCGTCTATGGGATGATAGACTCCGGTAGATGTTTCGGATGCCTGCATAAAAACAGCTTTAATATTTGGATTTTTATCAAGTTCTTTTTTTATATCGTCAGGTTTTGCGTAATCGCCGTATTCATATTTAATTTCTATTGGATTGGCGTCGAATGCCTTTATTATTTGACCCCATCTTTCACCGAATTTGCCTGCATTTATAAAGATAGCCGAATCCTTTGCATCTAAAATGTTCGATACGCTCGCTTCCATTGCACCGGTTCCGCTTGATGAAAATAGGACTATGTCATTTGTTGTCTGAAAAACCTTTTTGGATAGAGATATGGTTTCTGCAAACATATTTTTAAAATCTTTTGTCCTATGGTGGATAATGGGTTTTGCCATAGAGAGCAAAATATCCTCAGGAATCGGTGTAGGACCGGGTGTCATTAAATAGTTTTTTATCATTTAACTTCTCCTACCATTCTATTTTATCTATATCTCCAAGAACCGTTATATGAAATTTATCTATGTCTATTAAATTAATCAGGTCTGCTATATTGTCTGTTGTCACCGAATCTATTTTTTCAATTATGTAGTTTTCATCTATGTATTTGCCGTAGAAAATGTTATCTATGCCCTGTTTTGCCATAACTGCATAAGGAGATTCAAGAGACAAGAGATATGTTCCTTTAAAATGCGTTTTGGCTTTTGAGAGCTCCTCTTTGGTTATATAGCCTTTTTTCAGTTTTTCAAACTCTTTTTTAACGGAATCAAGTAGTTTTTGAGTATTGTCCTTGTAGGTGCCGGCAAAAATAGCACCAAGACCGCCAGTCCTAAAGAATTTGACCGAAGATGATATGTGGTAGCACAAGGACTGCTCTTCTCTTATTGTTTGAAAGAGCCTGGAACTCATAGTGCCACCGAAAATATCGCTTAAAAGATATGCTGCGTATTTTCTTTCATCGTATATATCAAAAAGCTCAAATCCTATAACAATATTTGACTGCTGTATTTCCCGCTTAACAACATCCGTGCCACTTTTAAATTTAAAATCAATATTTGTATTTTTTTCATCCGTAAAAAAATCTTCAAAGGCGAATCTGTTTTTAAAGGAAAAATCTACATTTTTATCTTTGCCTACAATAGAGACTATTAAGTTTTCCGGCTGATAATATTTGCCCATAAATCGAACCAAATCGTTTCTTGTGTATGAGTTAATCCGCTCTCTTGTGCCGAGGATAGGCTTTCCGAAATTGCACGGCATAGCGTTCTCCATAAAATGCTCAAAAGCAGCCTCATCAGGATTGTCTTGTGTCATATTTATTTCTTCTATGATTACGCCTTTTTCCTTATTGAGTTCTTTCTCGTCTATCAAGGAGCTTGATATTATATCCTGAAGAATATCTATTCCTTGATCTGCATAATCTTTTAGAACTTTAACATAGAAGCAGGTGTACTCTTTTGAAGTGAAAGCGTTTATCGTACCGCCTAATCTATCCATCTCCTCAGCAATATCCTTGTAGCTTCTTGATTTTGTTCCCTTAAAAAGCATATGCTCTACAAAATGAGCCAAACCCCTCTCGTTTTCGTTTTCAAAAGCACTACCTGTAGGCACAAAAACGCCTACACTTATGCTTTTTGTATCCATATTGAATTTATTTATGTTCATATAATTAATTTTCCTTGTCCTTTTCCGTAAGTAACTCCTTTCGGCTTAAAGAGACCCGTCCCTGTTTGTCTACACCTATAACTTTTACCTTAACTATATCCCCTGTTTTTAGGACATCTTCAACCTTATTGATTCTTTTTGAAGAGATTTGAGATATGTGTAAAAGTCCGTCTTTATTGGGTAAAATGTTTACAAAGGCGCCAAAATTTTCTATTCTTACAACCTTGCCTTCAAAAATATCGCCCTCTTTAACAACCGTTGTTAAATTTTTTATGATTTGAAGAGCTTTTTTCATATCCGAGTCTTGTGCGCCGAAGATATTTACAACCCCGTCTTGCCCTATGTCGATTTTAACATTTGTCTCATCTATAATTGATTTTATTGTCTTGCCACCGGGGCCTATCAAATCCTTTATCTTATCCGTATCTATATTCAATGTTTTCATCTGCGGTGCATATTTTGAAAGAGTATCCCTCGGTGCACTTAAAGCTGTAGCCATCTTTTCCAATATGAATAACCTCGCTACTTTGGCTTTTTCGAGTGCAACATTAAGCATAGCGGCATCAACACCGGCGATTTTAATATCCATCTGAAGTGCAGTGATTCCATCCTTTGTTCCTGTTACCTTAAAATCCATATCGCCGTAATGGTCTTCATCTCCCAAAATATCCGTTAAAATATTGTAGGAATCATCCATCTTTATCAAGCCCATAGCTATGCCACTTACCGGTTTCGTAATAGGAACTCCCGCATCCAACAGTGATAAAGTTGAGCCGCATACGGTGGCCATAGAGCTCGAGCCGTTTGATTCAAGTATATCTGAAACAATTCTTATAACATAGGGAAAATCCGTCTCTTTTGGCAGAACAAATTCCAGTGCTCTCTTTGCAAGATGTCCGTGACCTATCTCCCTTCTGCCGGGAGTTCCAAGGCGCTTAACTTCACCCGTTGAAAAAGGAGGAAAGTTGTAATGTAGCATAAATCTTTCAGAAGCCTCTCCGCTTATATCGTCTATTCTTTGGGAATCCTCTTTGGAACCGAGTGTGACCGCAACAAGAGCCTGTGTTTCTCCCCTTGTAAATACTGCAGAGCCGTGAGCTCTCGGCAAAACACCAACTTCGCAACTTATAGGTCTAATTTCATCAAGACCCCTGCCGTCAATTCTTATTCCTGTTGTTATGATTTTCCCTCTGATTAAATTTTTTACTATATCTTCAAAAGCGGCTTTAGACTTCTCTTTTAGATGGGTTTCTTCGTCAAATTCTTTTTCTAATGTTTCATAAACATTATTGAAGATTTCATCTATTGTTTCATTTCTGACTTTTTTTTCTTTAATCTCCAAAGCTTTTAATAAATCATCCCTTGATAAGCTCTCTATTTTGTAAACTATTTCATCAGATACATCAACGGGTGTGTAGTCCCGTTTTGCTTTGCCGCTTTTTTTAACAAGTTCGTTTTGCATATCTATAAGTTGTAAGATTGCATCCTTACCAAACATTATGGCATCAATCATTTCCGATTCACTGAGCTCGTCTGCTCTTGCCTCTATCATATTTATGGCATCTTTAGTGCCTGAAAGCACGAGGTTCAATGAGGATTTGTCTATCTTGTCAGATGGAGCAAAAGCCTCCAGTTTTGAATCTATTTTTGTAATTCTTGTACCTGCAACGGGGCCTAAAAACGGTATATCCGATATAGATAGAGCACACGAAGCGGCAAGGATACTTATAATTGCAGGGTCATTTTCGCCGTCTGAACTGACAACGGTTATAATAACCTGAGTTTCCTGCTTGTAGTCCTTTGGAAATAGAGGTCTAATGGTTCTGTCGATTAACCTTGATGTAAGTGTTTCGTGAATTCCCGGTCTTCCCTCTCTTTTCATAAATCCGCCGGGTATTTTACCGGCTGCATAAAATTTTTCCTGGTAATTAACCGTTAAAGGAAAAAAATCCAAGAAGTCCTCAGGTGCTTTTTTGGAAGAAACGGCAGTGGCAAGAACAATTGTCTCGCCGAATGTTACAAGACAGGAGCCGTCTGCCTGTTTTGCATATTTGCCTGTTTCGATTTTTAAAGTCGTATCGCCTATTTTTGTTTCTACATACTCATACATTAAACATTAACCCTTTAAGCCAAGTTCTTTGATGACCTTTTTGTATTCTTCAAAGTTGTTATTTCTTAGGTACTTAAGAAGTTTTCTTCTTCTTCCTACGATTTTAAGCAGACCCCTTCTTGAATGAAAATCTTTTTTATGCTCTTTAAAGTGGTTTGTTAAATACTGAATTCTTGCTGTCAGAAGAGCTATCTGGACACTTGTTGAACCTGTATCGTTCTCGTCCTTTCCAAACTTCTTAATTATTTCGCTTTTTGTGACTTTTTCTAAAGACATTTTTCACACTCCTTACACAAATTTTATCTTATAATGTTATATAATATGTGCTTATTTGTAAAGCTTTTTTTCATATTTGCGTATAGGTCTGTGTTTATGCAGTTCATATGCAAGTTTTAAATCCAACCTCCAAAGCCTTATTTTGCTTGCCTATTAAAAAAAAGTATGTTAAATTGATAAAAATTTGCTTTGAAAGGGGTGCGTTTAAGATGAAAAAAGGTATACATCCTAAGTACGAATTAACAACGATAAAATGTGCTTGTGGTAACGAAATAGAAACAAGGTCTACGGTCGCCAATCTTACGGTTCAGGTGTGTTCTAAGTGTCATCCGTTCTATACAGGAAAACAGAAAACGCTTGATGAAACGGGAAGAATCGAGAAGTTTAGTAAAAAATACGGTAACTATTTCAAAAATAATTAATCTTTATCTTCGGAGGCTTTAGGCTTGGAGGACGATAGTTTTTCAATAGACTGCGAACTTGATTTGAGGGGTTTGCAAAAGGAGCAGGCAATCGACAAGGTTATGGAGTCTTTGAAGAATGTTCGAGACGGTGATTATCTTGCCGTTTACATAGATGATTATTCTTACATAGCCGAGATAGCCAAAAAAATTGTAACAAAAAAAGCTGCGGTGGATAGTGTTCTTAGGAAAAACAAGAATGAATGGCTTGTTATGATTAAGAATGTCGTGTCCGTAGCTCAAAAGGATAGAGCGTAAGACTCCGGATCTTAAGGTTGGGGGTTCAAATCCCCCCGGGCGCACCATAATGAGTAAAGTAGTAAGTATCGCCAATATTATTGAGTCTGTTTTTGAAGACGCGGGTCTTTCGAAAGCCGTTAATCTGTTAAAGATTAACAACGCTTTTGATGAGATTTTTGACGGGGATTTTAGGAAAAATATAAGAGTTTTGTCTTTGATGAACTCCATTTTGTACATTGGGGTTCCCGGTTCCGTCTGGATACAGGAGTTGTCTTTTATGAAAGAGGATATTATCAGCAAACTTAATACTAAATTAGGTCAAAACAGTATAAAAGATATTAAATTTAGAGAGGTTTAGCTTATGGATGATAATAATAGAAAGACTGATGATTCCAAAGAGCAGGAAAAAGAAGCCTTAAACTCAAAACAGGATACTGAGAGATTGGAAAAAACATGGGAAGATGAAGACAGGGACAGCAATGAAAGTGCAATTTCCGTAGGGTGTTAGATTTTATCGAGTTTTTAAATTAATTTTTACGGAGTATAATATTGAAAAAGATAGTTTTAGTTTTATGTGCGATGTCTCTGCTTGTTTCGTGTTCAAGCAATAAGAAAATTATACCTAAAGAAGAAGAAAAGCCTGCCTACGACTGGTATAACGAAGGTATTCAGGAATATATAAACCACGATTATAAAGATGCCGAGCATTCTTTGGATATGGTAAATGAACAGCATCCGGGAAGCATATATGCAAAAAGGTCCATATTGGCATTGGGAGATGTTTATTTTGCAAAGGGTGAGTATATCCTTGCAAGAACCTATTATGAGAAATTTGTAAAACTTTACCCCACCGATAAAAATGTTGTTTATGCAAAATATAAAATTGCTCTAAGTTACTATAAAGCTCGAAACGGCTACAAACTTGATGCTACACCTGTAAAATTGGCGATAGATAAATTCTTGGAACTTGTAAAACAGTATCCTAACAATCCTTATCAAGAAAAGGCTTATTATTATATAACGGAGTCCGCAAAAGAGCTGTATATGCATGAATTGTTCGTATCAAAATTTTACGAGAAGCTCGGACATATGAAAGCTGCTAAAAATAGGCTTGAATATATGTATGAACATTTTAAAGATGTTGATTTTAACGATGATATGCTCTTTCTTCTTGGAAAGGTGTATTTTTATCTTGGAAAAAAGAAAGAGGCTGAAGGCTATTTTAACGAGTTGAGAAAAAGGTTTCCTAAGAGTAAGTTTATAGAAGATATTCCGAGAGATTAAATGGCAAAAAGGTTCAGTAAAATAAAAATAGCAAATGGAAGCATTACAGAGCTTTTTGCCCTAATTATAGAAGCAAGTAATGAGCCCATAAATCCTTTATGCGATGTTTTTGAGAGGGATTCGCATCTTTTTGTAGAAATGGAAATAGTAAATTTGGATACGGAAAACTTAAAAGTCGAACTGCATAAAAACAATCTTGTTGTATCGGGAAACAAGAAAAGAAGGCTCGGGGGTCATTTAGCGTATCTTAGAGCCGAAAGGTTATTTGGATGTTTTAGGAAGAGTGTAAATTTGCCATACTATGCAAAGAAAATAGAAAAAATTAATTATGAAAAAGGAATTTTAAGCATAATTTTAAGTAAGGGGTGATTTATTTTATGAGTGATATGGAGAGTATTAGAGCAGAAGAGGATATAGACATACCGGCAACTTTGCCTGTTTTGCCACTTAGAGATATGGTTGTTTTTCCATATATGATTGTTCCGCTTTTTGTTGGGAGGGATTTTTCAATCAAAGCCATAGATGAGGCTTTATCTAAAGATAGAATGATATTAACACTCTCGCAAAAAGTAGCCGAGGAAAACTCGATTAATGAAAAAGATTTACATATGACAGGAACGGTTTCTCTAATTTTGAGAATGCTGAAAATGCCCGACGGTAGAGTGAAGATTTTAACTCAAGGATTAAAAAAGGTCTCTGTTGAGAAATTTAATCAATTTACTCCGTATATAGAGGCTGAAGTTAAAGAGATTCAGGATATAATGCCTGAAAGCGACAATGAGCAGATGGAAGCAGAGGCTTTAATGAGGTCTATAAGAGAGCAGTTGCAACAACTTTCCGCTTATAAGAAAAGTATACCCAATGATATAGTCGTTATAGCAAACAATATTGAAGAACCTGATAAATTTGCAGATATCATTGCGAGTAATGTGCATCTTAAAGTTAATGTAGCTCAGGATTTTTTAGACACCGTTGATGTTATAGAGAGACTGAAAAAAATCAATTCGGTTTTAGACAGGGAGTTGCAGCTTTTGGCTTTTCAGACAAAAATTCAGACAGAGGCAAGGGAAGAAATCTCCAAAACTCAAAAGGAATATTTTTTAAGGGAAGAGTTGAAGGCTATTAAAAAAGAGTTGGGTGAAGGGGATTCGTCCGATGAACTGGATGAACTGAAAGAAAAAATTAAAAAAGCCCGTATGCCTGAAGGGGCTAAGAAGGAATCTGAAAAACAGCTTCTAAGATTATCCAAAATGCATCCTGATTCGGCAGAGGCAAATGTAATAAGAACATATTTGGATTGGATGATATCCCTGCCGTGGAGTAAAAAATCAAAAGATAAAATAAACATAAAGGCGGTTGCAAGGGTTCTTGATGAAGATCATTATGATATGATAGAAGCAAAATCGAGAATTTTGGAGTATCTCTCCGTTAAAAAGTTAAAGAAAGATATGAAAGGGCCTATTTTATGCCTTGTGGGACCCCCTGGTGTGGGTAAAACCTCTTTGGCAAAATCTGTTGCCCGTGCTATAAACAGAAAGTTGGCAAGGATATCTTTGGGTGGCGTTAGAGACGAAGCTGAGATTAGAGGGCACAGAAGGACCTATGTTGGTGCATTGCCGGGAAGAATTATTCACGGCTTAAAACAGGTAGGCGTTAAAAATCCGGTTTTTGTTTTGGATGAAATTGACAAACTCGGGAAGGATTTTAACGGAGATCCGTCGAGTGCATTGTTGGAGGTGCTTGATCCTGAACAGAACAGTGAATTTGAAGATCATTATATTGCCGTTCCTTTCGATTTGTCCGAGGTGTTTTTCATAACAACTGCAAACACAACGGAAACAATACCCTCGCCCCTACTGGATAGAATGGAGATTATTAGGCTTTCAGGGTATACGGTTGAGGAAAAGATGAGGATAGCAAAAAAATATATAGTACCGCGACAAAAAATTGAAAACGGATTGGATAACTACGATATACGCTGGACTCAAGGTGCGGTAAGAAAACTTATAGAAAGCTATACGAGGGAATCGGGTGTAAGATCGCTCGAAAAAAATGTTGCAAAGCTGTTTCGTAAAATAGCAAGAGAAATTGAGGAAGGTAAAAAAATAGAGTCATTAAATATAACTGCAAATATGTTGCCTAAATATTTAGGAATTCCTAAATTTAACATAAATGAGAAATTGGACAGGGATTATGTTGGTATAGCAACCGGTCTTGCCTGGACTTCCGTAGGAGGCGTAATACTTTTTATTGAGGTATCGAAGGTAAAAGGCTCAGGCAAGTTGCTTTTGACCGGTTCTTTGGGAGATGTGATGAAGGAGTCGGCTCAAGCTGCCGTTACTTTTGCGAGAAATAATTACAAAAAACTGAAACTTGAGGAAGATTTTTATCAAAAATATGATTTTCATATACACATACCTGAAGGGGCAACGCCAAAAGACGGGCCTTCCGCAGGAATCACTATGGCTACTGCTATTATATCCTGTTTAACGGAAATTCCCACAAGATGTGATATAGCAATGACAGGTGAGATTACGCTAAGGGGAAGGGTGTTACCGATAGGCGGACTAAAGGAAAAAACACTTGCTGCGTTAAGGTCGGGAATTAACGATATAATAGTGCCCTATGATAATAAAAAGGATACCGTAGAGATAGAGGAACAAATTAAGTCAAAAAAGTTAAAGTATCACTTTGTAAAAAATATGGAAGATGTGCTTGAAATAGCACTGACGAAACCTATAAAATAAGTGAATTTCGAATCTTTTTTAGCTTTACGATATTTAAAATCTAAGAATAAGGGGAGGTTCATATCTTTTTCATCTTTGATGTCCATACTCGGCGTAGTTTTGGGTGTTGCCGCCTTAATTGTTGTTATGGGCGTTATGAACGGATTTGATAATGAGTTAGAGAGTAAAATTATAGGTGTTAATCCTCACATTTTTATAAAAAAATATTCCGGCGTTTTTAATTACAACAAGGCTTTCATTAAGAAAATTTCTACGGATTACAAACAGATAGATTATGTATATCCTCTCTTGACAACACAATGTATGATTAGTTCCGGCAGTATTTCAAGCGGAGCGCTGCTAAACGGTATAGATTTAAAAAACAGTGGCGTTTTGCATAAATATATCAAGGGCAATCTTAACGGTGTTGTTTTGGGTAAAGAGCTTATGACAAACTTGGGACTTTCATTGAATGATAGGGTGAGGATTACTCTGCCCTTTGGCAAGGTTACACCGTTTGGATTTGCACCTTTGTCTTTTAAAGAAACTATTACGGGTATATTTAATTCGGGAATGTACGATTATGATACCACCTTTGTTTATATTTCTCTAAAAGAGCTTTGGAACAGAACGGAAATGAAAAATAAAATTAACACCATAGCAATAGGCTTGGATGATCCCTATCTTGCCAAAAAGGTATCAAATTCAATGTATAAAAAATTGCCCTACGGTTTTTATGTATCAAACTGGATGGATTTAAACAGAAATTTTTTTACGGCTTTAAAACTTGAAAAGATAGCTATGTTTATAATTTTAATGCTTGTTGTTGTAGTTGCAGCCTTTAATATTATGAGTTCGCTAACCATGCTTGTTATGGAGAAGACGAAGGATATATCCATTTTAATGGCTTTTGGTGCTACAAACAGAAATATAATGAATATTTTTATAAAGCAGGCTGTGGCGATAGGTGCAATAGGTGTTATTTTGGGAGATGTTTTAGGTCTCGGACTCTCTTTTTTGCTGAAAAAATATCAGTTTGTCAAGTTGCCGAGCGATGTGTACTACATAACGAATATACCTGTTGATGTAAGCTTATCCTACATTATAGTTATCTCTTTAAGCGCTTTTATACTTGTGGTTCTTGCAAGTGTATACCCTGCATTTAAGGCGTCAAAAGCAGATATAGTTGAGGTTTTAAGAAGTTGATTTTAAGGTGTGAAAATATATCCAAATCGTTTAAAAGCGGCACAAAGACCATAGATATTTTAAAAAATTTATCCATAGGCATAAATGCCGGTGATATGATTGCTATTATGGGTGTTTCAGGGAGTGGTAAAAGCACGCTTTTGCATATTCTTGGGCTGTTAAGTGAGCCTGATTATGGTGATATTTATCTTTTTGATAACAGGATTGACTATAAAGATAGTAAAAAACTTTCAAAAATAAGGAATGAAAACATAGGTTTTGTCTTTCAGTTTTATTCTCTAATGAGTGAACTTAATGTTGTAGAAAATGTTATGTTGCCTTCTATTATAAAAAACGGTCAATTCAATAGGTCTTCCGCTGAAAAATATCTTGAAAGTGTAGGTATTGAAAGATATATGTTCGAGAAACCCACTTTTCAGCTTTCCGGAGGAGAACTCCAAAGGGTGGCACTTGCAAGAGCTTTGATGAATTCCCCTAAAATAGTCATTGCAGATGAGCCCACTGCTAATCTTGACAAAACAAGTTCAATAGATATAGTTAAGGCTATGTATAATATAAACGAAACGAGCGGGCAGGCATTCGTTGTAGCTACACATAGCGAGGATATAACACGATATTGTAATAGGGTTTTATTTTTATCCGAAGGAGTTTTGAGTGAAAAAAATAGTTAGTCTCACAATAATCTTTTCTTTTTTTGTTTCCTTGAGCAGTTTTGCTTTAAATATAACATCGGTAGATGTGGAGGGCACCGTAAGAACCGATAAGCCTACAATCTTAAATGTAATCAAAAGCAAAGCCGGTAGCCGGTTTGATATAAAAACCGTCGATGAAGATATTAGGAATATATACAAGTTGGGTTTTTATAAAACGGTTTCTGCATTAATTAGTCAA
>JAMOPP010000025.1 GCA_027064405.1 Desulfurellales bacterium | reverse complement strand
TTTTAAGAACAGTTATAACCTTTGTATATCTTTCTTTAAGATTAGGGTGTTTTCTGAAAAACTTAACGGCTCTTTTTGTATAACTTTCTGTGAATATTACTTCAAAGTTTTTAAGTGGTGCCGGGGGCGGGAATCGAACCCGCACGATGCACAGCATCAAGGGATTTTAAGTCCCTTGCGTCTACCTATTCCGCCACCCCGGCATACGCTAACACTGGAGGCGGCACCCGGATTCGAACCGGGGATCAAGGTTTTGCAGACCTGTGCCTTAGCCACTTGGCTATGCCGCCACAAACAAATCTGCGTAAAAAAAATGGAGCGGGAAACGGGACTCGAACCCGCGACCCCGACCTTGGCAAGGTCGTGCTCTACCAACTGAGCTATTCCCGCTCTTAACGAACAGTGTAAATATTAGCCAAAATCATAAATTTGTCAATAAAAAAAATCCTAAAGTTTTATTCAATTATAATTTTACCTTATTTACCTTAATAGCTCCGTCAATATGCAAAATCTTATCAAGTATTTTATCATCTACCTCTTCGTCAACTTTAATAAACGACAAAGCTTCACCACTTCCTTCCCGTCTGCCCAACCTGAAATCAGCAATATTAATTTTGTTCTCGCCCAACACGGCACCGACCATACCGATAATTCCTGGCTTATCATGGTTTTGGAAAACTATAATATTGCCTGTCAACTCTATTTCCATATCAAATCCATTCATAAAGACTATTCTTGCCTTATTCGGCTCAAATACCGTTCCGCCTATAGAAATTTTTTCACCCTCGTATATCGCCTCTATCAACAGATAATTTTTAAACTCTGTAGTTCCCTGATAAATTTTAGACTGTACTTCCAGCCCTCTCTCTTTTGCTATATAAGGAGCATTGACATAGTTTACATGCTCGTCAATGCTGTTTTTTAATATACCTACAGATGTAAAAAGAGCTAACGCATCCGCATATTTTTCTATATCTCCATGAACATATATTTTTGCTTTGGATATAAACTTATTTACATACTGAGACAAAAAAGAACCCATTCTTTCTGCTAACCCCAAAAACTGTTTTCCAAGATGAGATATCTCTTCTTCAGCCATTGTTATGTTTACAGCATTCGTATATCCTCTTCCCTTTAAAGCATCAACTACCGATTTTGCTATCTGTGTTCCCACCCTTATTTGAGATTCAAAACTATTTGCCCCGAGATGTGGTGTAACAAAAACATTATCAAACTCTTGAAGAAAATGATTAGGTTGAGGTTCATTTTCAAAAACATCTATGCCAAGCGCTCTTATTTTTCCGCTTTTCAATCCTTTATAAAGCGCCTTTTCATTATAAAGACCACCCCTCGCGCAGTTTATCAAAGTAACGCCGTCCTTCATCATATCAATTTCCTTCTCACCAATCATATTGTATGTCTCGTCTGTTTTTGGAGTATGTATTGTTATAATGTCAGAAACTTGTAATAATTCGTCCAATTTATCAACAATCTTCACACCTATATCTGTAGCTTTCTCCTTTTTTATATATGGATCATACACTACAACATTAGCATCAAAACTCATAGCTCTTACGGCTACGCGAGAGCCGATTCTACCCATACCTATGATACCGAGCGTCTTGCCTGCAAGCTCAATTCCCATCCATTTCTTTCTATTCCATATATGTTTATATTTAAGCTCATAATTTGCATTTGGCAAAAATCTTAAACAGTTCATTATATGCGTCATTGTATGCTCCGTGGCGGCAAGAGTATTGCCGGTGGGCATATTTAAAACGACTATACCCCTTTTTGAAGCTGCGGATAGATCAACATTATCAACACCCACGCCTGCCCTTCCAATTACTTTAAGTTTTCCACACTTGCTCAAAAAGGCATCATCTACAGATGTTGCACTTCTTGTAATAATAGCATCAGCATCAGAAAGATAGTTGGGAAGCTCATCTTTACTAACCGAACTTTTTATATCAAGCTCAATATCCGGATCGTTTTTAAGTATTTCTATACCCGATTGAGAAATGTTATCACAAACAACAACTTTTAGCATTAAAATCTCCTTCTTAGTCTATATTTCAAAAAATATCGCTATCCTTAACAATAAATTTTTATTCAATACCGTACTTTTTCAAATCAATATTTTTTAAATCTGCATATTTTTTCAAATCTTCCTGTATAATCTTAAAAGTTATACCAAGCGCCGCCAAATCATCTATATAACCTATACCGGGTATAAAATCGGGCATAACATCAAACGGATTTATAAAATACAAAACTACACCCAGTAGAGCCGCAACTGTCTTCCACGGCATATCACACTCGTGATTTTTGTAGCATACAAGCATATCATACGCCAACTTAATCTGCATAATAAATTCAAGCATATACTCTTTGGGGTTACTTATTATTGATTCAATCTTTGCTTTTGCATCATTGACACTCTTTTCCAAATCGGAATTTTTAACCCTATCAGTTAGGTTATCCAATCTATTTTTTATGCGCTTAATATCCATATATACTCCTTAAATTGGTGGAGCTGAGGGGGATCGAACCCCTGACCTCTTGGCTGCCAGCCAAGCGCTCATCCCAGCTGAGCTACAGCCCCTTTCGTAAATTTTAAGTAGTTTATATTATAACTACGACCATTTGTCAATTTAGTTTTTATAGTATCCGTCATACTGCTTCAAAATATCCGTATATTGCTTCACACCATCTTTCAAGCTAATAAATTCTTTTGAATAGCCACTCTCTCTCAAAAGACTTATATCAGCCTGTGTAAATGTCTGATATTTACCCTTTAAATTCTGCGGAAAATCTATAAACTCAATCCTCACATTTTTGTAAAGATTTTTCATAATCTCTCCTATGCTCAAGAAACTCTCGGCTCTTGAGGTGCCACAGTTATAAATACCTCTTTTGTCGGCATTTTCCAAAAAAAACATATTAACCGAAACAACATCGTCAACATAAACAAAATCTCTTTTAAACCCTTCGCTACCTTTAAACAGATTAACAGTGCCCGTTTCTAAAATTTGATTGTGAAAATGATAGATAACGGATGCCATCTTATCTTTATGATTTTCTTGAGGACCATACACATTAAAATACCTTAAACCGACTATCTGCGTATTTACCTTATTTATAAATCTTCTTATATATTGGTCAAAACTGAATTTTGAAAATGCATAAACATTTAAGGGATACTCATTCTCTCGTTTTTCCGAAAAACCGTTTTCCCCGTTTCCATAGACAGAGGCACTTGATGCATATATAAATCTAATATTATTATCCAAAGCAAAATGAAAGAGGATTTTTGAATAGTCATAATTATTTTTCATCATATATCTGCCGTCGTCCTCAAGGGTGTCAGAACATGCTCCCTGATGTATAATCGCATCTATTTTATAATTTTTAAAGCTATCCAAATTTTCTATAAAATCAACTTTATCCACATAATCATAAATTTGCATACCGCTTAGATTTCTGTGTTTTTTAGCATTCTTCATATTATCGACGACAATAATATCGTCAATTCCCTTTTTATTTAAACCGTAAACTATATTGCTACCTATAAAACCGGCGCCACCTGTAACTATAATCATTTCTTTATCCTCCCGATAAAAAGTGAAAAATTATAAATCTAACTGAAGATAAGGTCAAGCATAATAATTCTAAGTTCTGCGGGGCAATCTTGAAAGAAGCAATACAAAAACACCAACTGTAATAAATGAATCTGCAAGATTAAATGCAGGATAGTGATACTGTTTAAAATAAAAATCTAAAAAATCTACAACATAACCGTTAACTATTCTTCCGTACAAATTACCTGCCGCTCCGCCTCCAAGCAACGATAGACCAAGTATATATAGACACTTCCTATCTTTAGAAAATAGTATAAGATACAGTATAATAAGAAAGGCTAAAAAACTTATGCCACATAAAAATAAAATTCTGTAAGATTCAGGAAATTTTGCAAAAGCACCAAACGCAACCCCTCTATTATGAATGTTTACTATGTTAAAAAAATTATTTATCACATTTATACTGTGTTGATACGGTATATGTTTAACTATATAAACTTTACTTACATAATCTAAGATAAAAAAAAGGAGTACCAAAGATACTCCCCAAAAAGAACTTTTATCTTTCTTTATCATCTATTATTCTACGAATTCAACAATAGAAATAGGAGCAGCATCTCCCTTTCTATATCCCAACTTTATAAGCCTTGTATATCCGCCGTTTCTCTCTTTAAATCTTGGCGCAATAGTATCATACAGCTTTCTCACTGCAATTTTATTGTCTATTTTTGCAAGAGAGCTTCTTCTTGAAGACAGGTTGTCAACCTTTGCTTTAGTAATAAGCTTACTAATATACTTCACAAGCTCCTTAGCTTTGGCATCTGTTGTTGTAATTCTTTCATGCTCTATCAAGGAGATAGCAAGGTTTCTTAAAAGATGTTTTCTTTTCTCGGAATCTATACCCAAAGTTCTGTAGGCTTTTCTATGTCTCATTATTCCCACTCCTTATCTTTTTCTATATCTTCGTTTTTTTCATTTTCAGCTATAGCGTTTTTGATTTTACTTATCTCATCCTCACTCAATTCCATTCCAAGTCCAAGTTCCAGCTGTCCCAAGGATTCTTTAATTTCTTTTAAGGATTGCTTGCCGAAATTTTTCGTGCTTAAAAGTTCACTGTCCGTTTTACTAACAAGTTGCCATATATATTTAATACCCTGAGAAGATAAGCAATTGGAAGAGCGAACATTTAGCTCCAACTCATCAACCGATTTTAGTAGGTTTTCGTTTAAAGTTTCTTTTTCTTCTTCTTTATCCTGCTTAATTTCAATACTTGCCTCTTTAAAATTATCTGAAAACATCGAGAGGTAAGTATTTAAAATATAACTGGACATATTCAATGCATCTTTTGCCGTAACACTACCGTTAGTTTCTATTTCCAATAAAAGTTTTTCATAATCATAATAATCTTTCATAGTGCTCTTTAATGTTTTATATGTTACTCTTTTTACCGGGGAGAATAGTGCATCTACCGGAATGTAGCCTATTGACGCTCTATCTTGCATAGCTATATCACTTGTTTGCTTGTAGCCTACACCCTTTTCCAAGTAGATAGAAGCGTTTATGGAAGCGTTATCCATCAATTGAGTTATGTAAACATCTTTGTTGACAATCTCTATATTGCCGGGAATCTCCAAATCAGCTGCCGTTAAATTACCCTTATCAGATTTTTTTAAATAGACAGTTGCCGATTCAAAATTATCATTTAAGGCTTTAAAAACAACCTGCTTAAGATTCAGGATAATGTTCATTACATCTTCTTTAATACCATCTATAGAGCTAAATTCATGCTCAACACCCTCTATTTCTATTCCTACTATTGCTATGCCGGGTATGGACGACAACAGAACTCTTCTTAGAGCATTACCTATAGTAATAGCATAGCCTTCATTCAAGGGTTCAAACGAAAATATTGCATGCGTGTCTGAATTTTCCTCTATCTTAACTTCGTTGGGTAACTTTAAATAATTAAAAATGCTATTCATATTTTCTTCCTTTAAAATTATTTAGAATATATTTCAACAATAGCATTCTCATTAAACTGAGGTTGAATGTCTTCCTTTGTAGGAACATCTGTAAATGTTGCACTTAAATTGCTTGTATCAACAGATATCCAAGAAGAAGCCGTTCTTTTTGCAGATTCTTCAAATCTATTCTTAAATTCTTCTTTTGTTTTAGACTTCTCGGAAAGACTTATAATATCGCCTTTTTTCAGAAGGTATGAAGGTATATTGACTTTTCTCCCGTTTACAACAATATGTCCGTGAGAAACGAGTCTCCTTGCCTCTTTTCTTGATGTTGCTATACCTGCTCTAAATACTACATTATCCAACCTTCTTTCAAGAATACTAATTAAATTAATTCCTGTTTCACCTTTTTGTCTGCTTGCCTCGGCAAAGTATTTCCTAAACTGCTTCTCCAAAACACCATATATCGTCTTTGCTTTCTGCTTCTCTTTGAGATGCTCTGCATAACTCGTCGTTTTTCTTCTTGAAATTTTATTTTTTCCCGGTGCATAGGGTCTTTTTTCGAAAGCGCACTTACTTGTAAAACATCTTTCGCCCTTTAAAAATAATTTCGCACCTAAAGCTCGACATCTTTTACAAATTGCGTCATTATATACAGCCATACTATATTTCTCCTATTACACTCTTCTTCTTTTTGGTGGCCTACATCCGTTATGAGGGATAGGCGTAACATCTTTTATAGATTTAACTCTTATACCTGCAGACTGAATAGATCTTATTGCCGTCTCTCTACCTGCACCCGGACCCTTTACTCTAACATCAACCTCTTTCATACCCATAGCTACAGCCTTTTTAGATGCATCTTCCGCTGCCACCTGAGCTGCAAAAGGAGTACCTTTTCTTGCTCCCTTAAAACCGTTTCCTCCGGAAGTCGACCAACACAACACATTACCGTCTTTATCACTAAAAGTAACAATTGTATTATTAAATGTTGACTGAATATGCGCTATGCCCATAGCGACATTCTTCTTAACTCTCTTTTTTTTCTTGACTACTTTAGCCATTTACTACTCCTGTATTCATTCTTTCTTATTTACCTCCGACAGTTTTCTTTCTACCCTTTCTTGTTCTGGCATTGGTTTTTGTTCTTTGACCTCTTACAGGTAAACCTCTTCTGTGTCGTAGACCTCTATAATTTCCCAGATCCATAAGAGTTTTAATGTTAATAGAAATTTCTTTCCTCAGTTCACCTTCCGTCTTATAATCCGAAATAATATTTCTCAACTTCTGAATATCTTCAGGTGTTAAATCATTCGTTCTTTTATTAGGATCCATACCCGACTTTTCAATAATTTCATCAGCTATTTTTTGCCCTATTCCGTAAATATAGGTCAAAGCCACTATAATCTTCTTATTTCTTGGTAATTCAACTCCAGCAATTCGTGCCACTTAAACCTCCATTAACCTTGTCTTTGTTTGTGTTTAGGATTCTCACACACAACCCTTACAACACCTTTTCTTTTTATAACCTTACATTTTGGACATATAGGTTTTACCGATGATCTAACCTTCATTGTAACCTCCGTTATTTATATCTGTAAACTATTCTGCCTTTGTCTATGCTGTACGGTGATATTTCAAGCTTCACTTTATCGCCGGGCAAAATCTTAATAAAATGCATTCTCATCTTACCTGCCACATGGGCCAAAACAATATGACCGTTATTCAATTTAACCCTAAACATAGCATTAGGCAAAGACTCAATAACTTCTCCATCAACAGAAATACTTTTCTCTTTAGCCATGTATTAATTTACCTCACTTAACACAATTGGACCATCTTCAGTTATAGCTATGGTATGCTCAAAATGAGCAGACGGTTTACCATCTACCGTAACAACAGTCCATCCGTCTTTTAAAGTTCTAACTCTCCAACTACCCGCATTAATCATAGGCTCTATGGCTATGGTCATTCCTACCTTCAACATAGGACCTCTTCCGAATTTAGAAGGCACATAATGAGGAACGGGAGGATCTTCATGCAATTCTCGTCCTATGCCATGACCTGTATAATCCCTGACAACACCATACCCGAAACTTTCAGTGTACTCCTGTATGGCTTCGGATATATCATAAAGATAATTCCCGGGATATGCCTTTTCTATACCTTTATACAAGGACTCTTTGGTAACCTGCATTAATTTTCGTTTTTCTTCACTTATCTTACCAACAGCCACCGTAATCGCAGAATCGCCATTAAATCCATCATAAACAAGACCGAAATCGAGACCTATTATATCCCCCTCTTTCAATACCCTTTTCTTTGAAGGTATACCATGCACAACCTCTTCATTTATCGAGGTGCACAATGACTTGGGAAAACCTCCGTAATTTTTAAAACCGCACCTTGCATTTCTTTTTTTGGCTTCCTTCTCCGCAATACTGTTCAAATGCTCAGTCGTTATACCAGGTTTTACTGCTTTTTTCAAGACATTGAGAACTTCACCAACCATGCGGTTCACAATTCTCATTTTTTCAATCTCTTCTTTACTTTTTAAAATAATCATCACAATACAGCTTTAACTCTTTTAAAAATATCCTCTATAGCCCCGACACCGTCAACCTTTTTTAATTTGTTCTTTTCCGAATAATAGGCAATTAAAGGCTGTGTCAATTCTTCGTATATTTTTAGTCTATTCAATACAATTTCTTCCTTATCGTCATCTCTTTGTATAAGTTTGCCTCCACACAAATCACAAATACCCTCTTTTTTCGGCGGATTGTTTTTTATGTGATATACAGCTCCACATTTTTCGCAAACTCTTCTTCCTGTAAGTCTTTCAACTATTTTATCTTGCGCTACATCTACAAGAATAGCCGAATCAAGTTTTAAATTGTTCTTTTCAAGCATTTTATCCAATGCATCCGCCTGAGCTATCGTCCTCGGAAAACCGTCCAAGATAAAACCATTTGCACAGTCACTCTCTTTTATGCGTTTCTCCATCATATCCACTATTACATCGTCAGGAACCAATCCTCCGCTATCCATAAATGTCTTTGCCTTTTTTCCCAACTCACTTTCCTCTTTAACCTCTTTTCTTAGAATATCCCCCGTTGATATTTGAGGTATCGAAAATTCTTTACTAATTAACTGAGCCTGAGTTCCTTTTCCTACGCCAGGAGCTCCGAGAAGAACTAAAATCATTTACGCCCCCTATCTACTTCTTCTATTTTTAAAGAACCCTTCATAGTTTCTCATATACAGATGAGACTGTATCTGAGAAATGGTATCCAGAGCAACCTGCACAACTATCAAAAGCGCAGTACCTCCGAAATAGAAAGGAACATTAAAGTTTCTTATTAAAATCCACGGCAAAACACAAACAAACGAAAGATAAATGGCTCCTCCGAAAGTTAATCTGCTCAACACCCAATCAAGATAATTTGCCGTATATTTCCCAGGTCTTATACCGGGTACAAAACCGTTATTTTTCTTTAAGTTATCCGCTATCTCTTTTGGATTAAAAACTATTGCAGTATAGAAATAGGCAAAGAAAAACATTAAAGCTATATACACAATACTGTAAACCAAGGTTCCGGGCATTATATAATCCGAAATATTCTTCAAAAACGGAATATTTATAAGCTTGCTTGCAGTGGCGGGAAACAGCAGTATCGATGATGCAAAAATAGGCGGTATAACACCTGAAACATTAATTTTTAAAGGTATATAACTCGTTTGACCGCCATACAACCTTTTACCGACCATTCTCCTCGGATACTGCACAGGAATCCTTCTTTGCGAAAGCTCCACAAAAACTATAAGTGCAACTATTCCAACAGCTAAAACGATAATTACAAACAGAGATAACACACTCATTTCGCCTGCACTTATCAACCTAAAAGTGTTTCCGAGAGCAGCGGGAAGCCTGGCAACAATACCTGCAAAAATTATCAAGGATATACCATTCCCTATGCCTCTTTCTGTAATTTGCTCACCTATAAACATTAGAAATACACTACCGGTTGTCATGGTTAGTGCAGTAAATAAAACAAACGGCAAGCCGTGCCATATTACTACATTGGCGCCACCCGGTCCGTGCATAGCCTGCAATCCTATAGCAATACCGATTCCCTGAAGCGCAGATATTAAAACGGTGCCGTATCTTGTATATTCTGATATTTTCCTTCTACCGGCTTCACCCTCTTTTTTAAGTTTGGCAAGCTCAGGACTCACTGCAGTAAAAAGTTCAAGTATAATAGCAGCAGAAATATAAGGCATTATACCCAAAGATATTATACTAAAGTTTTTAATGGCACCACCGGAAAACATATTAAACAGACCCAAGGCAGTGCCCTTTGCCTGCTCAAATATGGTTGCCAAAACATGTGCATCAACTCCAGGCGTCGGAACATGCGCCGTTATCCTGAAAACGAGGAACATAATAAAGGTAAATAACAGTCTTTTGTTTAGCTCGGGAACATTAAACATGTTTCCGTAATCTTCTTTCATTATCCTACCTCTATGCTACCACCGGCTTTTTCTATTTTTTCTTTTGCGCTCTTAGAAAAAGCATCAACGGAAACACTGACTTTCTTGTTTAATTCTCCATCGCCCAAAATCTTAACAGGCTTACTGCCCTTAACAACATTTTTATCCATTAAAAATTTTAAATCAACTCTATCCCCGTCCGAGCATAGAGAATTCAAAAGCCCTACATTAACCACATCATATTCAACCCTAAAGATATTTTTAAATCCCCTTTTAGGAAGCCTTCTAATTAAAGGAGTCTGCCCCCCTTCAAAGTACTGAGGTTTTGAACCGCCGGATCTTGCTTTTTGCCCTTTCTCACCCTTTCCGGATGTTCTGCCCCATCCACTGGCGTTACCCCTTCCTATTCTTTTTCTATTTTTAACTATTTTCGGCATTTCATACAGTTCCATAGCACCACCTTCCATTACTATACTTCTTCAACCTTTACCATAAAAGGCAGTTTTTTAATCATACCTCTTATGTATGGAGTATCTTTCCTTATAACATATTTGTTAGGTCTTTTTAAGCCTAAGGAGATAGCGACCCGTTTTACCTTAGGTTTTTGAGCTATCAAGCTTCTTGTCATCGTTATTTTAAGATCTGCCATTTTTATACTCCTTAAATAAGTCCTCTTTGTTTTAGAACTTCTTCTTTACTTCTTAAGGACCCTAAAGCTCGAATCAAAACGTGAGACAAATTGTGAATATTATTAGATCCTATAGATTTTGCAACTATATTCTGTACTCCGCAAACTTTTAGGATAGCCCTTGCGGTATTACCTGCAATTATACCTGTTCCCGGCCTTGACGGCTTAAGTAAAATTCTTCCTGCACCCTCTTTTGTCTCTATTTGATGGGGAATCGTTCCGTCTTCCGTGAGAGGCACATTAACTAAACTCTTCTTTGCTTTTTCTATTGCTTTATTTATAGCAACAGGTATCTCTTTTGACTTTCCAAGCCCTATTCCCACTCTTCCTTTACCGTCACCTACGGCAACAAGGGCGCTAAACCTAAATCTTCTTCCGCCTTTTACAACCTTTGTAATTCTACCTATATGAATAACTTCTTCTTGAAATTCTTTATCCGCTTTAAACATACGCACTCCTAAAACTTAAGTCCTGCTTTTCTTGCGCTATCAGCAAGCGCCTTTACTTTACCGTGATATATATAACCATTCCTATCGAAGACAACTTTGCGCAAACCCTTTTCTATAGCTTTTTTAGCTATAGATTCTCCGACTATCTGCGCACTATTTACATTTGAACCCTTTACTTTATCTCTAAGATCAAGATCAAGTGTCGAAGCGGAAACAACAGTTACGCTATTTTCGTCATCAATTAATTGAGCATATATGTGGTTTAAGCTTTTATAAACACAAAGTCTCGGTCTATCTTTCGTACCTCTTATTTTGTACTTTATTCTTAACTTTTTTTTCTTTCTTTCAGTGTTTCTATCAATTACTCTTGACATTTCAGCCCCCTATTTATTAGCTGCTTTACCCATTTTTCGTCTAACATATTCATCTTTATACCTTATACCTTTCCCTTTATAAGGTTCGGGAGGTCTAAATTCTCTTATCTGACTTGCAACCAGTCCAACAAGTTGTTTATCTACACCGGATACGACAATATTAACACCTTTTTTATCAACTTCTACATCAATCTCTTTAGGTATATCATAAACAACATCGTGAGAAAATCCTAAAGACAGTGTTAATTTTTTACCCGAAATATTAGCCTTATAGCCGACACCTTCTATATGTAGCTCCTTAGAAAAACCCTTAGTTACGCCCTCTACCGCATTGGCAATTAAGCTTCTGTATAAACCGTGCATAGCATTGGCATTTTTTACATCTTCTTTTGCTTTGACATAAATGTTGCTATCATCTTTTTCCAAATCTATATATCTATTATCAAAATATTGATTAAAGGAGCCTTTCGGACCTTTTGCCTTAACATTACTTTCTGTTATTTCTATATCAACGCCCTGGGGAATAGAAATAGGAATTCTGCCTATCCTAGACATATATTACCTCCAATTAAAACACCTCACAAATAAGTTCTCCGCCAACATTATTCTTCATAGCTTCATCAAATGTCATAACACCCTTGCTTGTTGATATAATACCTACGCCCAAACCATTCATAACAGGCTTTATATCATCTGACTGCACATATACTTTTCTCGACGGTTTACTAATTAGTTTTATGCTTTTAATAATAGGTTCTTTTTTTCTTTCGTCAGCATATTTTAAAGATACCCTTATTATGTTTTTATTGCCTGAATTTTCTAATTTTTTAACATCCTTTATGTAACCCTCCTGTTTCAATATGCTACATACGCTATACACAACGGAGTTACTCTCCAAATCCGCATAATTATGTTTTGCTCTCAAAGCATTCTTAATCTTTGAGATACTGTCAACTACTCTTTTGCCCATACCACACCTACCAACTTGCCTTAGTTACACCAGGTATCTCACCCTTCGATGCCAATGTTCTGAAACATATTCTGCATAGACCGAATTTTCTTATGTACCCTTTAGGTCTTCCGCATATTTGACATCTATTGTGAGCCCTAACTTTAAACTTTGGATTTCTTTTTGATTTTTCAATCATTGACTTTTTTGCCATAGATTCTCCTTAATTACTCTTTCTAAAAGGCATACCAAACGCCTTTAGTAATGCTACCGCTTCATCATCGGTTTTCGATGTTGTAGTTATGGTAACATTAAGCCCGTGTATCTTTGATACTTTATCATAATCTATCTCAGGAAAAATAAGCTGCTCTGTTATGCCAAGCGTATAATTTCCCCTCCCGTCAAATCCTTTCAAGGGTACTCCACGAAAATCCCTTATCCTCGGTATAGAAAAAGAAACAAATCTATCTAAAAACTCGTAGGCTCTGGCTCCTCTTAATGTAACCTTACATCCTATGGGAGAGCCTTCTCTTAATTTAAAGTTAGCAATAGATTTTTTAGCCCTCGTAATGACCCCTTTTTGACCTGTAATAATCGCAAGTTCTTCCAAAACCGACTCAAGTAATTTAATATCGTGCATACCTTCACTTAAACCTACATTTACAACTATCTTATCCATCTTTGGAACCTGCATAACATTACTATAGGAAAATTCCTTCATCATATAAGGAATAATTTCGTTATCATAGAGGGTCTTCAATCTTGGTACATATTTAGACATTAATAGATCCTCCTTAAATTGTCTCGCCACATTTTTTACAATACCTCACTTTTTCACCGTTGTCTAAATATTTTATTCCGATTCTTGTTGCTTTCGAGCAGTGAGGGCATACAAGCATTACATTTGTTATATGAATTGAGGCTTCTTTTTCTATAATTCCGCCCTTAGACATTTGAGTAGCCTTTTGGTGCTTCTTAATTATATTAATTCCTTCCACCACAATTCTATTTTTCTTAGGAACGAAAGATAATATGTTACCCTCTTTACCCTTGTCTTTACCTTGTATAACTTTTACTTTATCATTTTTTTTAAGTTTAGTCTTCATTTCAGAGTAAATTCTTGCCATTTTATAACACCTCTGGAGCTAAAGATATAATTTTAGTAAACTCTTTTGCTCTCAACTCTCTTACTACAGGACCAAATATTCTGGTTCCCACAGGCTCTTTCTGAGCATTTATTATTACAGCTGCATTTTCATCAAATTTTATGTATGTTCCATCAATACGCCTAAATTCTTTTTTAGTTCTCACGACAACAGCTTTCACAACATCGCTTTTTTTAACTTTTCCATTGGGATCTGCATCTTTTACAGAAGCAACTATAATATCTCCAACTCTTGCATATCTCTTTTTGGAACCGCCGAGAACTTTAATACACATTAAGCGTTTGGCGCCTGAATTATCAGCTGCTTTCAATATACTGTAAGGCTGTATCATTTGCTAATCCCCCAAACCTACATATTTCTTGGTGATTTCTAACAATCTAAAGTGCTTATCTTTAGAAATCGGTCTGCAAATAACAAAACTAACAGTATCACCAACTGCAGCTTCATTCCTCTCATCGTGCACCTTAAATCTTTTCTTTTTCTTCACATACTTTTGAACAACGGGATGTTTTACAAGCGTTTCGACTTCGACAACAACTGTTTTATCCATCTTGTCGCTTACAACAACACCCTCTTTGACTACCTTACTCATACATTATCTCCGGCTTTTAGTTTTTCGTTTTTAACAGTTAAAACTCTCGCTAAATCCTTCCTGAGTGTCCTGATTCTTCTATGATTTTCTAACTGCTCTAAACCTCTTCTCATATTGAGTTTAAAAAGCTCTTCTCTGATTTTATTCTCTTCTTCCGCAAGATCTTTTATATCTTTATTCCTTAATTCAGATGCCATCATACCCAATCACTCCGCTTAACAAATTTCAATTCAATATTAAACTTTTGGGCAGCCAAAACAAATGCTTTCTTAGCTATTTCTTCGCTAACTCCACCTATTTCATAGAGAATTCTTCCGGGTTTTACAACAGCAACCCATTTTTCAATTGCACCCTTTCCTTTTCCCATTCTTGTTTCGGCAGGTTTTTTTGTCAAGGGAAAATCAGGAAAAATTCTAATCCATATCTTGCCTTGATGCTTTAAAACCCTGTTGATAGCAACCCTTGCCGCTTCTATCTGCCTGTTTGTTACCTCTCCCCTGCCTACAGCTTTTATCCCGAAATCTCCAAAAGAGACCTTACTGCCCCTGTAGGACTTACCTCTTAAACCATTTCTATTTCTTTGATACTTTCTAAATTTGGTTCTTTTAGGCATTAACATAATTAACTACCACCTTCTTTCTAACTTTAAGAAACCATACCTTTAAATACCCAAACCTTAACCCCTATAACTCCGGCTTGAGTCAAACTCTCTGCAAATCCGTAATCTATATCAGCTCTTAAAGTGGTAAGAGGGATTCTACCTTCTTTCATCCACTCTGTTCTTGCCATTTCGGCACCACCCAATTTTCCTGCAAGCTGAATTTTAATACCCTCAGCACCCTTTTTCATAGCCAAAAAAGCAGCTTTTTTTATAACCCTTCTATACGGCATTCTCTTTTCTATTTGAAGCGCTATATTTTCAGCAATCAACTGAGCTTCCGCTTCGGGCTTAGATACATCTTTAATATTAACAGTAACAACAGATTTAGTAAGACCTTTTATAAATTTTTTTAATTTTTCAACTTCAGAGCCTTTTCTGCCTATAATAATTCCGGGCATTGCAGCATATATATTAATGCTCATTTTTTTTCTTTTTCTTTCTATGACAATTTTAGAAATACCAGCATAATATACCTTTGCTTTAATAGCTTTTCTGATTTTTTGATCTTCTATAAGCTTATCTTTAAAATCCTTATCCGCATACCACTGAGAAACACTTCTTTTAGTTATACCAAGCCTTAGACCTATAGGATTAACCTTTTGACCCAAAATTCACCTCCTTTTTTTCAATTTTTAATCAGTAATAGTAATGGTAATATTACTTGTTCTCTTTAAAATTCTACCGGCTCTTCCCATTGCTCTCGGCTGAAATCTTTTCATTACCAAGCCGTCATCTGCAGTAATATTACTTACTTTAAATTTATCTACATCCAATCCCTTATCTAAAGCATTGGCTATTGCAGATTCAAGCAATTTTCTTAACACAAAAGATGCTTTTCTATTAGAGTACTTCAGTTTAACCAAAGCATCATCCACGCTTGCTCCCTTGACTACACCTATCACTTCTCTGACTTTAATAGGCGAAACCTTAGCACTTTTTAATTTAGCTACAACCTCCATCATTCCACCAACCTATTTACCTATTTTCTTTTGCACTATACCTTTATGTCCCTTAAAGATTCTTGTGGGAACGAACTCTCCAAGTTTATATCCAACCATATTTTCGGTAACATAAACAGGAATAAATTTTTTACCATTATGAACGGCAAAGGTCACACCCACAAAATCAGGAACAATAGTGCTTCTTCGAGACCATGTTTTAATCATAGTCTTTTTTTTGTTATTTTTCTGTTTTTCCACTTTTTTAATAAGTTTTTCATCAACAAAAGGGCCTTTTTTAAGACTTCTTGGCATACTAACTAAGCCTCCTTATTTTTTCTTCCTGCGTGTAACAATAAATTTATCGGTTCTCTTGTTATTCCTCGTTCTGTAACCCTTTGTAGGTACGCCCCAAGGAGTAACGGGAGTTCCACCTGTTCCGGTTTTACCTTCACCACCACCATGAGGGTGATCTACAGGGTTCATTGCCACGCCCCTTACCTTAGGCATTTTGCCTTTATATCTCATTCTACCGGCTTTACCCCAATTTATATTGGAGTGATCGGCATTCCCTATCTGGCCTATAGTAGCATAACACTCTACACTAATAAGTCTCATTTCTCCACTTGGTAGCCTTATGTGCGCATATTTTCCTTCCTTAGCCATAACTTGGGCAAAAGCCCCCGCACTTCTGACTATTTTACCGCCTGCCTTAGGTTTTAATTCTATATTATGAATTATGCTACCGACAGGTATGCTTTTAATAGGAAGACTATTGCCGAGCTTAGGCTCAACATTTTCGCCGGCTTCAACAACAGCGCCCACTTTTAACCCTAAAGGTGCCAAAATGTATCTCTTCTCACCGTCTTTATAAAAAAGCAACGCTATTCTTGCACTTCTGTTCGGATCATATTCTATAGCATTAACAACAGCAGGAATTCCTCTTTTATCCCTTTTAAAATCTATTATTCTATAGAATTTTTTTACTCCGCCACCTTGACCCCTTACTGTAATATTTCCCTGATTATTTCGCCCCGCTTTACTCTTTAAAGCTTTTATAAGGGATTTTTCAGGCTTATTTTTTGTAATCTCGGAAAAATCGGAAACACTTCCAAATCTTCTACCATTTGTTGTAGGTTTGTAAAACTTTATTCCCATAAGTAACCTCTTTTACAGCTCTTTTAGTGATTCGCCTTCTTTTAACTTAACAATAGCTTTCTTAAAAGAAGGTCTTCTGCCTTTAACACCTTTAAACAACTTGATTTTGCCTTTGGTATTCAGCACATTAATTTTATCAACAGACACACCGAAGATGGTCTCTACCGCTTTTTTAACTTCAGGTTTGTTTGCATCTTTATCAACGATAAAAACATATTTACCGTCTTCCTGCATAATAAACGATTTTTCCGAAATAGACCTTCTCTTAAGCACAGTCCACTTATTCATTTGTGATTCTCCTGTTTATTTTCTCAATTACCGATTTAGGAGCTATAATTTTTTCAAATCTCAAAACATCATACACATTCAAACTATTAATATTTTTAACCTCTATGCCTTTTATGTTCCTTAAGGAAAGATATGCGTTTTTCATATCATTATCCAATACAACAAGCGCTTTTTTAATATTAAACTTTTGCAGAATTTCATAAGCCTCTTTTGTTTTTGGTGACTCAAAATTGAAATCGTCTATAACTACAAAACCGCCGTTGGCAGCCCTTTGAGTTACAGCCTGTAAAAATGCAGCTCTTTTTTCCTTCTTATTCATCTTAAGAGAGTAATCCTTTGGTTTCGGTCCAAAAATAACACCGCCTCCAACAAATAATGGCGATCTTACAGAGCCCGCTCTTGCTCTACCTGTTCCTTTCTGCTTCCACGGCTTTTTACCGCCACCACTTACCTCTCCTCTTGATTTTGTTGAAGCATTGCCCTGTCTTTTGTTCATAAGCATAGTTCTGACAAATCTATTCAACAAAATACCATTTGAAGAATTATCTTCACTCACATTAAAATCAATATCGCCAACAACCTGTGAATCTTTATTGAAAACCTCTATTTTCATAATTAGTTCCCCTTCCTGATAATGTTGACATACTCGCCTTTAGGTCCAGGAACAGCGCCTTTAATAGCAATAATATTTTTTTCCTGATCTACACGAATCACCTCTAAGTTTTGAACAGTAACGGTGACATCTCCATAATGACCAGGCATTTTTCTCCCCTTTACAACTCTTCCGGGGAATTCGCAGTTACCTATAGAACCGACCCTTCTGTTAAACATAGAACCGTGGCCACCGGGACCTCCCGCAAAATTATGTCTTTTCATTACGCCCGAAAATCCGTGACCCTTACTCTTTCCCATCACATCAACTAAATCGCCATCTTTAAAAATATCAAGTCTAATCTCGTCTTTAACACTATACTGAGAAACATCTTTCACCCGGAACTCTTTTAAAACCTTTTTAGGTGTTATACCTACTTTTTTAAGTTTTACAAATTCAGGCTTCGTGAGTCTCCTTTCTTTGGTGTCAACAAAACCAACTTGAATAGCATTATAACCGTCTCTTTCCTTCGTTTTGATTTGAGTTATAATGCCCGGCTCAGCCTCTAAAATTGTTACAGGAACGGCTTTTCCGCTCATGTAAATCTGAGACATACCCAACTTTTTCGCAATTAAACCTATCATTCCTACATACTCCCATAAGAATAAATTTATTAAAAAGAAGCAGAGGAACTCGCAAGCTCTTACCTCTATTTTATACAATTATAACTTTACTTCTATATCCACACCTGCCGGCAAATCTATTTTCATTAAAGCATCTACCGTCTGTTGAGAAGCATCTACTATGTCCATAAGCCTTTTGTGAGTTCTCATTTCAAACTGTTCCCTCGATTTTTTATTAACATGAGGAGATCTCAAAACAGTATATCTTGAAATGTGAGTAGGCAGAGGTATGGGACCTTTTACCTTAGCTCCTGTTTTCTTTATCGTTTCAACTATATCCTTAACTGATCTATCAATTATATTTGCTTCAAAGGACTTCAATTTAAGTCTTATTTTCTGAGCCATTTTTTTCCCCTTCTACTCTATAATCTCTGTAATTACGCCAGCACCAACGGTTCTTCCGCCCTCTCTGACAGCAAATCTTGTTTCTTTCTCTATAGCTACAGGTGCTATAAGTTCTATTGTCATC